>CALUUV010000109.1 GCA_944324055.1 Candidatus Gastranaerophilales bacterium
TTAAATGAGTTTTTGTTCAGAAAAGTTTTTAAAATATTATCTAGTCTATAAGCAGAATTAACATTTGTTTTTTTATTGGTTGGAGTATTTCTTATCTGATTTAGATGTTCTAATTGTTTTTTGAATGTTTCTGGATAATATTCTAATACTTCTTGAGAATTATTATGCCCTAACATCATATGTGTATATCTTTCTGCGAAATTTTCGTCAGCATTTGTTGTTGCATATACAGAAGTAGCATTAGGTGAAAATTTTTTGAATTTATGTAATAAATTATATTCATCGTTTTCAGTTTCATCTAAGCCAAGTTGTGTTTTTAAGTTTTTAGTTTCTGTATCAAAACTTTTTATTATTTCAGGCATATATTGGCTATTGGTTACATAATTTTCTTCAACAGCATGACCTAGTTCATGTGTAAGAGTACTTGCAATTTCTTCCACTGATGATGTTTTAACTACAATTGGATTTAAATGTATTTCATCATTTATATAATATCCATTAGTTCTTGTTCCATAATCGCTATTCATGTTTTTAAGAACTATTCTTTTAACTTCATCTGCCAAATCAAATAGTGCTTCTCCTGGTAATTGCTGTATTGCTGCAATTATTTTAGTTTTATCTTGAATATCAGAAATATCTTTTAGTAAGTAGTCTAGGTCAATTTCTTTGTTAATGTTTTTGTTTTGGTTCTTAATATGGATTACATTTTCTTTTTGTTCTATATCATATGAATCGCCTTTATAATAAATACCATTTTGAGAATATGATATCTCAGAATTTTCTTTCTTGAAATTTGGATTTACATTATAAATTTGATTATAGAAATCTTCTGGAGTAATTTCTTTCCCTTTATTGTTGTAAAATTTTATATTGTTATTTTCAGTTACAACAGGTTTTTTATTTTCAAATTTAATTATTCTATTGCTATCAGTAATAGAAAATAAACCGTTTGGATAAATTTGAGTTGTGTTTATATTAGTTGTTTTGTTTTTAAAATCCTTGGTAATGACTGTAAATATCTCATCTGTTTGATAAACGGTTATATTATCATTTATTTTTGTCTTTTTTTGATTTGAATTTGTTGATGATGTTATTCTAATTTCAGATGGATCTCCATATCTATTCCATAGATATTCGAATCTGTTATTAAAATCTGTATAAAAATCAGGGTTTACTTGTCCTAATTTCTTTTTTTGTTCTGTATTATAAAATTTTATATTTTCTGTAAAATCATAGTTATTATTTACACCAGTTTGTGATTTTTCAAGCAATGACCCATTAACTATAATCGGTATAGTCGCTTCTGCAAGTTCATTTAAATCATTTGTAGGGTTGTAAGAGTCTGTTATAAGATATTTTTGAGCAAGATTAGCCATATTGGATTCTTTAAGTTCTTTGATTAATAAGTCTAGTGAATCTTTGTCTAAAATACCTTCTTTTGAAAAATGATTAAAAATAGCATTTATATTGACGATATCTTTAATATCAATATCAACATCTTTAGCATATTTTCTAATATTTGAGTTGGTAGCATCTTTAGCATTCTTTTCTACTGCAATAAGAAAATTAATAAAATCTTGTTTCGTAAGTTGAGTTTTTCCTAAAAAGTTAAGAAAATCTTCACCTGTAAGTTCTTTTTTAGAACCATCATTTTGAACTTGTTTATCAAGACGAATTGAACTTTCATTATTAGAATTTAATAATGCAGATGCAACTGTTTGTTCTTGTCTTATTGCATTTTCTTCTAATAAATTTATTACTCCATCTTTATATGTACTAGATAAGTTTTTTAATTCTCCTCTATTGATAAAGTGGTTAATCTTATCATTAGATTCTTTATTTTTTATTTCTTCAAGTAATGTTGTATATTGTGTTTGATTATTAATTGTTGTTTCATTTACGAATGTTATTAAATCATTATTGTTTTTTACAATAAATTTTTTTCCATTATATTCAATTGTGGATTTGTCTAAAATTTTAATTTCTTTAGAGATATCAATTCCGGATATGTCATCACCATTCATCAAATATTTTATTATATCTGTATATTCGATTTGTTTGATATTTTTATTATCTAGTATATTTAAATTATTATTTGAACTTGTTTTAGGTGTTTCTTCTGGATTTGTTAATTCTATTGTATTAATTGAGTTATAAATTTCTTCTTCATTGATAAGTTTTTTGAATGCATCAAAAGTTTTTTGAGATATCTTAATTCCTGAATTTTCAAATACAGTGTTAGTATCCTTTATTTCTTTTCTGCTTATTTTACTGTTATTATCTTTATCAAGATTTTTAATTTCTTGAAGAACATCTTTTTGCTCGGTTATATCTAATATTTGATTGTGGTCTTTGTCAAAACTATCAAATATATTCAAAGCTTTTTTTAGCCTAGTAGAATCTTCTTTGTACCCAAGCTGCTCAATAAATTGTTCTTTAGATATATGGTTGTTTGTCTTTATATTATTCTCACTCACAGAAAACTCTCTCCAATATATATAAATAAAGTAGATAATAATATTGTAATTGCAGGGATGAATTATATTGTTACATATTTAATAAAAAAGGTTGGACTTATGTCCAACCTTTTTTATTACGTAAATATTTTAAACGTATTCGATACGTTATCATCTATAATCTTTTTAATTGAATCAAGTTCAGTTGATATAGCATCTTGTTCAGCTTCTAATTTGTTCATTCTAATATCAACTTGTTTTTCTTTTGCAGTAATATCAGCTTTATCTGCTTCATATTTTGATAATGCTGCATTTTGAGCATCTTTATCATATACTTCAAAGATTTTACTTACGTTGTTTGCTAATTTAGTTGCATAATTAAAATCAGTACCATCTAATGTGTCAACTTCAGTGATAAAGTACATATTATTTTGAAGTTTTGCATTTAAATAATCTTGACTGCCTTGTTTATCATTAGGGTTATTAACACTTGCATCATAAACCCAACCATTTTCAGTAATCATTTTGAATAATGCATCAAAATAATCCATCATTTTATTTTCAGTTGAATCGAAGTATCTAGCTTTCTTAGTTTCTGCATCATCAACAGCTTTTTTAGCTTCATCAACTGCAGATTCTAGTTCTTCAAGTGTTTCATCTGATAAAACAGGTTTACCAAGTATAGAGTTTGCATATGAAGAAGCAGGCTTGCCATCTTTTTCAGTACTACCACTATTAAAGGTTGAAATAACACTAGTTACGTCATTTCCATTCATATCTTTATATGTTAATGTTAATGCGCCACCACTAACACTACTTGAAGTTTCCCATAAAGATTCTTCTTCAAAATATTGGCTATTAGCAGGTGCTCCGCTTAATGCTCCTACTTTGTTTTTAATAGCATCAAAATCAGCAGAGTTTTCAATATCAAAAGATTGTCTTTTACCATTTGCACCAACTGAACCATCAGCTTGTCTATCATAAAAAGTCCATTCGTATGAAGTAGTAGTATATTTACTTCCATCTTCTCTTTCATCTTCATAACTATATGCAGTTACTCTTTGAACTAAATCTTTAGCAACATATTTAGGTGTTCCATCAGGGTTTGTACCACTTTGAACACAAGTGTAGTAATCATAACATTTTTGTCCATCAACGGTACCTTCTTGAATCATATATGTTGTACCATTTTGAGTAAAAACGCTAGAATTTGTATATGACATACCAGAAACGCTAGGGATTGTTTCTGTTTCAGCTTGACCTGTTGAACTGTTTGTTCCAGTAAGAGCTGCTCCAGCATTTTGTGCTGTTGCTTTATCTACTATTGTTGTTGGGTCTGCAATTCCTTGAGATATTTGATTGTAATAATAGTTGTAGAATGTTATAAATGTATTATATAAATTTTTTGCACTAACAGTAGCAATTGTACGACCTTCCCACTTTGAAGCACCAACTGCTTTACAAGGTCTTTCTGTCCAGTTAACTAAGTTTTGAGATGAAGAACCTTTAGCCGCATTATCTCTTACGGAACCTCTATCGTTTCCTGCGAGTCTTCCTCTACTGTATGATTTATGAGTTACCTTTCCATCATAAGTAATGTCTCCTAAGAAGAAATGATATGTACTTTCAGCGGCTTTATCTGCTGCAGTTTGGTTAATTTCAACAGATGTATTGCTCTTAAATGCATCGCGCATGTTATATACATATTTTTCAAGGTTATTTTTTCCTTGCTCTGGTAGAGAATAATCTCCATCCCCTGAATGAGCTCTGAAATCATTGTTGTGTCTCTTGTGGTCCCAGTCAATATGATAAATAACAATTTGATAATCACTATTGATTAATTGGCCCCAAGATTTTCCAGAAATATCGCCAAGTTCAGCACCAGTAGAACTTAAAGCAGTTCCAGCTAAATTAGAGTTCCAATCTGCAGCTCTTTGGCTTCCTTCTGTTTTTTCAAAAGATTCATGTCCTACACCAACATTTCCCATAGAATTAAGGATAGTATCTGCAGTGTAGCTATATTCGATTTTTCCATCTTTAATTTCGTAGTTTAAGTTTGAACTACCAATTCTTCCTGTTTGGTTAACACCCTTTAAATCAACATTTGATAGATATGATGATTCATAATCAAAGCTAATAGATGTTCCAGTTCCTGAAAGATGATCTTTATATTTAATTTCTTCCATACTTCCATCATAAGTAGGGCCAAATTTTTCTTTATCTCCTGTAGATGCATTTGATGTTGCAAATTCAAAATCTCCAGCTAATTTAAAGTCTCTAAACATTTGAAGATTATTTAATGCTAAGTAATATTTACCCATTAATGAATCAACAGGGAATTTATCTGCATCAGGTTTTCTAGAAGGTCCATATAATTCTATTTC
>CALUUV010000110.1 GCA_944324055.1 Candidatus Gastranaerophilales bacterium
AAAATCATCTAACTCGAACGGAAAATCAAACATTTTTAATCCAAATCTTTCTCAATACTATGGGGTGTCCTTACACTCTTATTATGTCATATTAAGCGGTTTTTATCAAGGGGAATATCTAATTCAAAATTAAAATAACTGAACCAATAACCATAATAATAGAGCCTAAAAGTTTTTTATAAAAATGCTCCTCTTTAAAAAATTTGTACCCGAATATTACATTCACAATAGAAGACAACTGAAACAACGCCAAAGCATAAGATACATTCATATTGTTAAACAAATAATTTGTTGTAATTTGCATCAGCCCAAACATTAAAATCAAACCAACAAATTGAAATGATGATATTTTATCAGGAATTTTGAATCGGTCTTTTTTCAAGAATGCAAAAAGAATAGAAAATACAAATCCAAAGAACGACCAAAAAATAAATGAAACAACAATATCAGAGAATAATATAACTTTCTTTATCATCAAAGCTTCTAATGCAGTAAAAAATAAAGCCAAAAATCTATAAATTATATCTTTTCTTTTAAATAATTTAAAAGAAAATTTCTCCTCAACAGTATCAAAAACAAAATAACTACCCCATATAATTAAAGCAATAGCTAATATTCCTGTAAGAGATGGTATTTCTTTTAATAAGAAAATTCCAAAAATCATTGCAACAACGGACTTATAAGAATTTATAGGCCCTAAAACAGACAAATCACCTAAAGATAAAGCTTTTACTAAAAAAGCATTCCCTAAAGCACCAAATAACCCGCCAACAATTGCGTATTTCCATATCTCTATTGGTAAGCTTATAAAATTAGTCTGTAAAATAATCGGCAATAATAAAAAACATAACCCGCCATAGGTGATAGAATTTACTACAAATGATGTAAAATTCTGGGTAAGTTTTTTTTGAAAAACATTAGCCATTGGATTTGATAGTATTCTAAGTATTAGAGATATTAAAACCATTCTTTTATTATATACCAATATTTGAATTAAATAGACCATATGGTCTATATATTTTTTTTAAACTTCAACCCTATGATTGATGAACGTTTCCTCCAAATAGTTTAAATTTATAGTGTAGACTTGGTAAGTATAATATATAATCGTGCAAAAAATGTACGGGGGAGAAGGGAAAGAAAGTGGAACTTTCTGGATTAGAGCTAACATTACAAAGAATAAGCGCTATTGAGAATCAGTTTCAAGCAATAATGAGTTTTGGAAATGAAGATCAACCAAATAGCGATTTTCAAAAAATTCTTGATTCAACTTATGAAAAGGAATATGGTTCAAAATCAAATATTCCATCAAGTGGATCAAATGTTAGTCATGGGGATATTGATAGATTAATAGACAAATATGCATCAGCAAATAATTTAGACCCTGATTTTGTAAAAGCAGTAGTAAAACAAGAATCAGGATTTAATCCAAAAGCAAAATCACCTTGTGGTGCAATGGGCTTAATGCAATTAATGCCATCAACAGCTCAAGGATTAGGGGTTACTAACGCTTTTGATGCAGAACAAAACATTTATGGTGGAACAAAATACCTAAAAGGATTAATGGATAGATTCGGAAACAACAAAGAGCTTGCTCTTGCAGCATACAATGCCGGACCTAATGCCGTAAAAAAATATAATGGTATTCCTCCATATAGAGAAACTCAAAACTACGTAAAAAATGTAATGGCAAGTTATGGAAGATTTAAGGACGCAAGCTAATGATACTAAGAGGATTTGAATCAGCATCAAATGGAATGTTGTCCTTAATGGACAGCTTAGATAATACCGCTAACAATTTGGCAAACGTTAATACAGCTGGGTATAAAAAAAGTGAATTAACGTTTAAAAATACAATGGATTCATCAGTATATCAAAAAAATGGTGAACTAATAAAAGGTCAAAGTGCAGGCGGAAACAGATACTTAGGCGAACTAAGTATGGGAAGTGAAACTATGAGAATCACATATGATTTCACTCAAGGCGGACTTTCAAAAACAGGCGTTCCATTTGATTTTGCTCTTCAAGGAGATGGTTTCTTCAAAGTAATGGATAGAGATGGAAATATCGGTTACACAAGAAACGGTTCATTCTGCAAAAATAGTCAGCAATTTTTAACAACAAAAGAAGGTGACTACGTTTTAGATAACCAAAACAGACCTATCAGACTATACAACGATGATATGGAAGAAGAAACAGAAGCATATCAAATTTTAGTAACAGAGCAAGGAAACATTGAAGCATTCGATGGTAAAAATAGATTTCCATTAGGCACATTTGGGATTTTCAATTTCAGCGACAAAGAGGATTTACGTTCAATAGGATATTCAAAATTTGCACCTAAAAGCGCTAATAATCAAGAATTAGTAACTCCTCCAGCGAAATTTACAATCCAACAAGGAATGCTTGAAATGTCAAACTCTAATGTAATTAGAGAAATGATAAACACAATAAACACAAATAGAAATTATGAATCTCTAAGTAGAGTAGTTACAACAAATGGCGATTTATTAGATTCGGCGATATCGGTTGGTCGTATCAGGAGTTAAAAGGAATTAGTTAAAACTTAAGACAGGGTGAGGAAAAAATAACAATGTTAAAATCATTAACAACAGCCGCAACAGGTATGATAGCTCAACAAAATAACTTGGATGTTATTGCCAACAACGTTGCAAACGTAAACACAACAGCATTCAAACATTCAAGAGCAGAGTTCCAAGATTTGTTATCACAAGCTATCAGAACTCCAGGTGCGATGATGAACCAAGGAACATTCCAACCGGTAGGTTTAGAAATCGGATTAGGTGTAAAAACTGTTGCAACAACAAGAGTATTTACTCAAGGTGTTACAATGTCAACAGGAAGAGAGCTTGACGTAGAAATTGAAGGCGATGGCTTCTTCCAAATTATGCAACAAGACGGGACTTTAGCATATACTCGTGACGGTTGTTTCCAACTTGACTCATTAGGGCAATTAGTAACTAACGATGGTTTAATTGTTCAACCTGCTATCTCAATTCCTCGAGATGCAACTGAAATTACAATTACTCAAGACGGTAACGTATCAGTAACATTACCAGGACAAACACAACAAGCAATCGTTGGTACTATTCAATTAGTAAAATTCCAAAACCCATCTGGTTTGTTATCAATAGGTCATAACTTATACACAGAAACACAAGCATCTGGAACACCTATTCAAGATACACCAGGACAAAATGGTTTAGGTAAACTACAACAAGGTATGTTAGAAGGTTCTAACGTTCAAATCGTTGATGAACTTATTGGACTAATCAAAGCAGAAAGAGCTTTTGAATCTAATTCAAAAATCATCAACACTTCAAACAATATTCTTCAAGAAACAAACAACTTAGTTAGATAGTAAGCAGGTAAATTAATGAAAAAAATTATCAGTACAATATTAACAATAATACTTTTTGCAGGAGTAGCTTCTGCAAAAACTGTTAGTGCTGATACATTAAAACAAGATATCCAAAAATTAATCTTGCAAGAATATTCTTCAAGAACATCTGCAGACTTAGATATCAAAATTACAATGTTACCATTCCAATCATTAACATTACCAGACGGTGAAATTAGCTATGTAATTTTAAATAACGAAGAAGTAAAACTAACATCAAGAGATATCAAAAGAGTAAACATTCTTGTTAACGGTAAATTACAAAGAACTATAACAGTTCCTCTTGAAATAAAAGCATACGAAGATGTACTTATCGCAGCAGAACCAATTTCAAGAGAACAACCAATATCTATATCAAAAGTTAGATTCAAAAAAATAAATATTGCAGATAAAAGTGATTTTATTGTAACCAAAAATTCTTTAAGAAAAGAAATGGTTGCAAAAAAAGACTTTAGAGAAGGTGAATTCATCGACAAACGCTTTGTCAAAGAAAGACCAGATGTAACAATGAATTCAGAAGTAAGAATTATTCTAAATTCAGAAAATGGATTTCAAATTGCAATCGACGGCATCGCAAAAAAAGACGGTGTAATCGGAGAATACGTAACAGTTGAAAATAGAATGTATAACAAAGTTTATAACGCAAAAGTTATAGGCGAAAACAGAGTATTAGTAAATATTTAATAAACTTGGATAAGGAAAAATGAAAAAAGTATTAGTTTCAATAGCACTTATATTAATGGTAATGATGACATCATACACAAGTGCAAATGCAGAATCATTATTTGTATTAGGCGCAAACGCGAATTATGGCGGATGTCCAAAATCATTATTTAGTGGTGTACAAGCAAGACAAATAGGTGACTTAATCTCAATTATCATGAGTGAAGATATTTCTATTAATGATAATTTAAATTATTCAACCTCAAAATCAAGTACAACAGTTGATACATTCACATCATTCTTAAAAGACTGGTTTGGTCTTGGTTTCTTAAAAGGAACTGATGGATATGGCGGAAGCAACGAAGTTGAATCAAATGCTCAAGGAAACAGAACTTTTTCATACGGAGATTCCATTGCAGTCCAAGTTGTTCAACAAATGCCTAATGGTAACTTATCAGTACAAGGCAAGAAAACACTTATCAACGGTAATGAACGTATGGATGTTATAATAACAGGTTTAGTTGATCCAAGATGGATTGACCAAAATGGTCGAGTATACTCATACAACGTAGCAAATCTTCAATTTGCAATGTCAGGTAGAGGAACAATCTCTAGAAGTCAAAACGAAGGTATATTCAACAGACT
>CALUUV010000111.1 GCA_944324055.1 Candidatus Gastranaerophilales bacterium
GAGCTCATATAGCAAACAACTTAGTAGAAAATCTTAGAAAAATATTATAATTTCCCTTTTTCTAATTTCTTTGATGCCTTTTCAAATGAAAGTTTCTTTGGGGTCTCTTTCATAAATTTTTCAACATTATGACGGATTTCAAAAAAGTTAGAATTTTTCTTTATTACTTTTATAAACTTATCAAAATGCTTACCAGAGAATAAATACAATGCAGCTTTATTTGATTTCTTTTTTACTCCTAATGTCAAATACTTATCAGGAACACCATGACGTATTTTTTTGATTTGATCTTGAGTTCCAACTATCTTTTTAAATCCTCCAAAATTTGGACTCGTCGTATTCTTAATATCCATTATCTTCTCCATAATTAATTTACTATGTAAAATATAAAACATCTCAAAATATTTTTTGCTAGTTATGAGTATGTTTTGGACGAAGGAGTAACATTTTTGTATCTTCAATAGCCTTCAGACCATGCAAAACCCTTGCAGGCATTACAATCATCTCACCAGCTTTTAAACGATACACACATTCTCCCACTGTTACATCTGCTACACCTTCAATTATCTGAGCAACTTCATCTTTTTCATCGCAATGTAAGCTACGCTCAACTCCCGCTCTAAATGAGAGCAGAGTTAAAGAACTCTGCTCATTATCAAATACTAATTTCTTGTTTATATTATCTTGATATTCAATATCTTTTAAATTAATTATTCCACTCATTCCCTAATATTTCCTTCATATCAGCTTCGGCTGTTGTTATTGGTTTTATTTTATATTTATCAACCAAAATATTCAAGACATTTTCTGAAACAAATGCAGGTAATGTTGGACCTAAGCGAATATTTTCTATTCCTAAATATAAAAGAGTCAACAATATACAAACAGCCTTTTGCTCATACCAAGATAATACAAGAGACAATGGTAATTCGTTTACTGAGCAATTAAATGCTTTTGATAATTCTACCGCAACTTTTATTGCAGAATAAGCATCATTACATTGACCCATATCTAACAATCTTGGAATACCGTTTATTTCTCCTAAGTCCAAATCATTGAATCGATATTTACCACAAGCCAATGTTAATACTAATGTGTCTTTTGGTGTTAGTTTTACAAAATCAGTATAATAATTTCTACCAGGTCTTGCACCATCACAACCACCTACTAAGAAAATATGTTTTATATCTCCTGATTTTACTGATTCAATAACTTTATCTGCGACTGATAAAACTGTATGATGCCCGAAACCAACAGTTAAAACATGTCCGCCATTTATACCCGTCATTTTTTTATCTTCTTTATATCCACCAAGCTCTAATGCTTTTTCAATTACAGGAGTAAAGTCTTTATCATCTCCTATATGTACAATCTCAGGATAACCAACAACAGATGTTGTAAATACTCTATCTTTATAACTATCTTTTACTGGCATTATACAATTTGTTGTAAACAGAATTGGAGCAGGAACATCTGCAAATTCTTTTTGTTGGTTTTGCCAAGCTGTACCAAAATTTCCTTTCAAATGAGGATATTTATTTAATTTTGGGTAACTATGACAAGGCAACATTTCACCATGTGTATAAATATTTATACCCTTATCCTTTGTTTGTTCTAATAATAATTCTAAATCCTTCAAATCATGACCTGTTACAATAATAAAAGGACCTTTTTTAATATTTGTTGTAACTTTTCTTGGTTCAGGATTTCCATAAGTTTCAGTATTAGCTTTATCTAAAAGTTCCATACATTTTAGATTTATTTCACCTGTCTTTAATACTAAAGGCAACAATTCATCTACTGAATAATTTTTAGATATTGCTTGTAACCCTTCGTAAAAGAAATTATCAACATCTGCATCTTTATAGCCTAAAACTCTTGCATGATGGGCATATGCTGCCATACCTTTTAGACCAAACAATATCAATGATTTTAAACTTCTTACATCTTCATCACAATCCCATACTGCTTTGATATCAAAATTAGAATCACAATTAATATGGCGTTTTACTTTTTCTATATACTTTTTGATAGATTCATCATCAAAATTAACATTTGTAATTGTTATAAATAAACCATTTATCAAAATCTCAGTATGGACACCATTTTTTTCTGAACAATTTGCCATCTCTATTAATGCGCTTGTTAATTCATCTTGTAAATTTGCAGTATCAGCTTTTTTACCGCATACACCTTGAACCATGCAACCCTTGCCATGAGCTGTCTGTTCACATTGAAAACAAAACATATTCATATAATTTTTCTCCTTACAATCAAATAGTAAAAAATAAAAATAATATAAACATAGTTAATAGAACTATTTTTAATAACTAATCTATTGACTGAGAGTAACTATCAAGTTTTATAATTTTATTTATAAAGGAGAATAGTATGACAAATAAAATTATTTTAGAATTACCAAACAACGAAGAAGTTATTAAAAATAACGTAGAATTTATTCACCTAACAGGTGAAAATAATACTGTAAAAATTAAAGCAGATAGCGAAGAAAAGTTTGATAAATTAAAAGGTTTAAATATATATGTTTTTGGAAACAATAACTCAATAAACCTTGGAAAATTATTATTTCCAGTAAACGAATCAATAGGCCTAACAGGTCTAATGATTAATGTTGGAAACCCTCCGGAAGATACAGTTGACCCAGGAGTTAACCGTTATGCTAATAACTGCAAAATAGATATAGGAGATAACACTATATTTTGTGGTGTTAGATTATTTTTACAAGATAGCAACACTTCAATTTCTATCGGAAATGATTGCATGTTCTCTTGGGGAATTGATGTTTGGTGCACAGATGTTCACACAGTAACAGATTTAGATGGAAATCCTCTAAACTTTAGTGAAAGTATTGAAATAGGAAACCACGTTTGGGTAGGAAAAGACGTTAAAATAGGAAAAAATACAAAAATTTCAGCAGATAGTATCATAGGCTGGGGTTCAATTGTCACTAAGAAATTCGATGAAACAAATGTTGTAATTGCAGGCAACCCTGCTAAAATAGTTAAAAGAAATATAAACTGGAACTTTAGAGACTTAGGAAATTATCAGATATATAGAGAGGGTTTAAAAAATGCTTAAAAAGATTTTTGCAATATTAATAACATTAATGTTTGCACAAAATAGCTTTGCTAATACACTTGATAAAATAAATTCACCACAGGATTTAAAAAAATTATCAAATAAACAAATGGAATCACTAGCTCAAGATATCCGAGAAGGAATATTAAATAGAGTTAATAAAGTTGGAGGGCACCTAGGCCCTGACCTAGGAATAGTAGAAGCAACTATTGCAATGCACTATGTATTCAATTCTCCACAAGATAAATTTGTGTTTGATGTTTCTCACCAAACATACCCACACAAAATGCTTACCGGAAGAAAAGAAGCTTTTACGGACCCGATTAATCATCCTGAAATCTCAGGTTACTCAAACCCAAAAGAAAGTAAACACGACCATTTTATTTTAGGTCACACTTCTACATCTATTAGCCTTGCAACAGGCATGGCAAAAGCAAGAGATATAAAAGGTGATAAATATAATGTAATCGCACTTATTGGAGATGGTTCATTATCAGGTGGAGAAGCATACGAAGGACTTAATAATGCAGCCGTTTTAAATAGTAATTTTATTATCATAGTAAATGATAATGAAATGTCTATCGCTGAAAATCAAGGTGGACTATACAAAAATCTAAGAGAACTTAGAGCAACAAAAGGACAAGCTCAAAACAACATATTCAAAGCACTTGGATATGATTACTATTATGTTGAAGAAGGCAATAATATTAATGAATTAATAAAAGCATTCCAAAAGGTTAAAGATACAAATAAACCAACAGTTGTTCATATTCATACTCTAAAAGGTAAAGGATATAAACCTGCAGAAGAAAACAAAGAAATGTATCATTGGCAATTAGCAGGATTTATGGACAAGAAAAAAACAGAAAACAAAGAAACATATAACTCAATTACAACAGATTATATTCTTAAAAATAAATCAGTTATCGCAATAAACCCTGCAACTCCAGGAAGTTTTAATTTTACTCCTGACTTTAGAGCTAAATTAGGCGACAGATACGTAGATGTAGGAATTGCAGAACAACATTCAGTAGCCTACGCATCAGGAATCGCAACAAATGGAGGCAAACCTATCCTTTGCGTGGCAAGTTCATTTATCCAAAGAGCATACGATCAATTATCTCAAGATTTAGCATTGAATAATTCACCCGCAACAATTCTTGTTTATAGAGCTGGAATAACTGATACAGATATGACCCATTTAGGAATTTTTGATATTCCTTTAATTAGCAATATTCCAAACATTGTTTATTTATCACCAACCAATAAAGAAGAATATTTAGCAATGCTTGATTGGTCTGTTAATCAAACAAAATATCCTGTTGCAATAAGAGTTCCAACTGGAGATTTAGTTTCAACAGGAATAAAAGATAAAACAGATTATTCTATTTTAAACAAATTCAAAGTAATAGAAAAAGGAGATAAAGTAGCAATAATTGCTGCTGGAAATTTCTTTAGTCTAGGCAAAGATGTAAAAGAAGAACTTAAAAAACAAGGAATAAATGCAACTTTAATCAACCCTTGCTATTTAACAGGAGTTGATGAAAAGTTATTAAATGAACTTAAACAAAACCATAAACTTGTAATAACTTTAGAAGATGGTTGTCTTGATGGTGG
>CALUUV010000112.1 GCA_944324055.1 Candidatus Gastranaerophilales bacterium
TCCCAAAGAGCCATAAGTTTACATTCATCATACAAAATACTTTCAATAAATTCTTGCCAAATTTGTGGACTATTATTTAAAGAATAGCCATCATTAATCTCATGCCAGTTACTTGAGACCATATTTTCAAGCAATCGTTCTAAAGATTCTGGGGAACGAATATCAGAATGTCTAATTATATTGAATAAAATATCATAACAGCGTGATGCCATTGTTTCAATTCGATGCTTAATCCCATAAAAACTTAAAAATTTTTTTGCTTCCTCACTAAGATTGTTATTAATTTCAATTTTCAAAGAATTGTTATACGTTATCTTGTAATTATTCCATAACTTTAATGGGTGTAATTTATTATATTCAAGTCCTAGAGCTTTTATAGCTGATTTATATTTATCTATCTTTTCTTGAGTAGTACCATCTTGAAAAAATGCGGTTCTTTTTTCTCCCATATTGCATTCTTTACAACATGGAGCCCAATTTTCAGGATGTAATGTGAATTGTGGAAACTGATCTTTTGGAATTATGTGTTCAATGTCAGCATGCAGATATTCTTCTTTCTTATTTTTATTATCCTTATCTTCTTTAATAGAGCATTCTAATAATTGTCCACAAAAACAACAGCGTGGTTGTGAATCAATAAAGTAACTATAATTAAATAATTGTTTTACTGATAAATTAGTTTGATATTTAGTTTTATTAATAGATTTATCTAAATTTTCAAATATTTTTTTTAATTCTGAATTTATAATATAATAAGTTGTTTGTTCATCTGTGTAATTAGATTTAAGTTTTTCATAGTTATTATCCTTTAAACCTTTTTGACCTTTAAATAATTCATGAGGATAAAGAAAACTTAATTGATAGTCTTCTTCTTGATAAAATTTAAAATAGTCATTTCTGAGATTTTCGATGAGCTGAGCACAACAAGAATATTCATTAAACGGTTTAGGAATTATTTCTTTGTATTTTTCACAGAAATTTTCGAAAATATTTATTGCATCTTTTTTTAAATTTTCATAGATTTGTAATTTATACATTGTTAATTAGATCCTAATAGCTTATTTTCTACTTCTTTTTGTTTAACACGGAGTTTCCAACGCCATTCACCTGGACCAACTTGTCGTAATAATTTATTGATTTTACTATTTAAGTGTCGATTCTTATCTACATTTTCATCAAGTTTTTGGTTTAAAATTTTTTGTATTTCTTTTTTTGCTCTATTACCAATATCTGATTCCATCATAAATAGATATTTCCCAATATCTACAACACTTACCCCGTACGTATTTACTTGAGGTTTATAGTGATATGCACCATCATGTGTATCAACTATTCTATGGACTTCTTCTGGTTTTGTATCTGTTATCAACATTGCAGAATGAGTTGCAATAAATACATCGTGAGGTTTATCTTTGAGTGTTTCCCATAGCAAATATACAAAATAACTTTTCCAGTATTCATTAAAATAAGTTTCAGGTTCATCTAAAAGTAACAAACATTTCTCTTCTTCATTTTTCAATAAATTTACTATTGCAAATCTATATAATAAGGCTCTTTGCCCATCACTTAAAGAAGAGCTTTGATATAAATCTCCATCTTCTTCTATTTTATACAAAAAACCCATATCATAAAAATAATATTCATCCAGATATTCTTTAAGAACAGTGTATGCAGGATTGGGGTCTTCATTTTTCTTCTGACTTTCAGGACCAGTATAAAAATTTTCAATATCAGCCAATGTCCAATAATAACAATACATATCACCAGTTATATTATCATTACAAGGCATAATATTACTACACGGTGGTAACTTATCGTTATCTTCAAAATTAACATTACCTTGATGAGCTTTAATCCATATTGCTTCTATTTTTAATTCTTTTGCTTTTTCATTATCTACACTTTCTTCTATGACTATTTTATTTAAATCATGCCATAAACTATTTTCATCTTTTAAAGATTTTGAATATTCACCAGATAAAATATAACTTATTAGTGCAAACTTACTATATTCTAAATTAAAATCTAAATATTTATCGTTAAAACATGAAAAATCTTTTTCTTCATGTTCTTCCTTTTCAATTGAATCATTATCAGCAGAACTTTCTTCTTTTTTACCTATTATTTCTTCTTTGTCCCTATTTAGCTTGCTGCAATGAGCTCGTACTACTTTATCCCAATATTTCTTATTATCAATATTTTTTATATTAACAGGATCACCCTTGTTGCTGTCATAATTTGCAATGATATTTTTACCTGAACTATCTAATGTATAAAAATCAAATTTTACATTAGAAGGTTCTTTCTCTATACCAATATCAAATAAAGCATCTAAAAGATTACTTTTTCCTGATCCATTTCTCCCTATCAAAATATTCAAATTTAGTTTTTCCCCTTCATTATTTTGTTTTTCAGGGAAAATCATTTTAAAATTATTAAAATTTCTAAAACTTTTTATAAATAATGTTGCTATATTTTTCATTATATAACCTCAGCTTCAAAGTCATCAATTAATGGATGATATGGCCTAAACATGTCATAGTAATTTGTGTAATTTTGTTTATTATTAATACAAATCACAAGTCCCAATGTTTCAAACAACTTTAGTGTTCTTGTAATATATGCATATGGAAATTCTCCAAATAAATCTTTGTTCGAATTTTCTTGATAATTAAACCAATAATTACATAAATTAACATACAAAGCTTTTTGTTTAGATGAAATTAAACCTAATGGAACATTTAATGAAAAATTAGGCGATTTATATTTTTCAGGTTTAATTATTTCTTCAAAGTCTTCAGAATTAGAATATGTTACTTCTTTATGCAATGATAATATTAATTTTTCATTTTCATATTTTAGATAATTATTTTTATATAAAATATTAAGATAACTGAAATATTTTTTTATATCGATTAAATAAGGATCTAAATTGCAAATTTCATTTTGCTTATTTATATAATTGGGCACAATTTTTATAAAACTTTTTTTTAATACTTCACTAATTCCTTCATCATTATTGAACCAGTATTGTTGAATATCTGTATTTTCTTGTGTTGTTATAACGGATTCTTCCTCTTGAGCTTCTGTAAAGTCAATATTTGGAATTATTGAATAGTAATCATTTATTAGGTTTTTTAAATTTTGATTACTTTCTTCACTTAAATCAATGAATTTATTTTCTAATAATTTTTCTCCAATTGTAATTACTTGAGACTTTATATCACTTTCATAATTAACTAATTGATTAAAATAATAAACAGGTTTTTCATATTTTTTTACATCTATTTTAGAGCTTGGCATCGGGATTATATTACCTGCAAGCTCATCAAGAATTTCTGACCTAGTTAGTTTATTTATATTTTGATTTGAAGTAACATCTATATCTTGTTGTGTAATTATATTTTTTATAATTTCATCACTCAAGTCAGAATCATAATTTATTGCATACAGAGGAAAATCCTTTAGTGACTCGTCCTTTTTTTGCAAAAATAAAATTATAAAATTATCTGTATCTTTTATTAAGGCAAGAAGATTATTTGTAATTATATATTCTCTTAATGCATCCAAGTCCCTTTGTCTTGAAGTTAAAAATGAACTTGGCATTTTGCATAGACAATAAGAATCATTTTGTGCAAAAGCCAAAAAATTTAATAGAAAGTTAACTTCTGATAATACATAATTTTCGGTAGAATTTTTTAATATATCAGTAGTCTTAGATTTTAACAGACTACTTTTTTGCATTTTATTCCCAATTGGAGGGTCAAAAATAAATAAACCTTTATTATTCCAAATGTTATTATCATCTATATCATTAGCTTCTTGTTTAGAGGAATCCGTTTCAGTTATAAATTCAACACTTGTTTTGGTTAAATCCTTAATTGTTAAAGCTTTATTTAAACTGTTATTGGGACGTATTTTTTCGTTGTCTTTATTACTTAATTCGAGTAAATTTCTAGCAAATGTTACTAATCGTTCATTAATATCAAAACCTAAAATTTTATTGTAATTTATATTTAAAAGTAAGCTAGCTGTACCAATAGCAGGTTCTATGATAAATTTTTCTGTATCTGACTCTAATATTGCATTAGCAAAATTTGTAATAATTTCTTGAGCCGATTTATTTGTTGGCAATAAACTTTTTTCAGCTTGTTTTGACCATTTTTCAAGAATCTGTATAAGAGCTTTTTTATAGCTGTTTTTATCAAGTTGTGTGTTCTCTATTTTTGATTGAGAAAAAGTCTCTTGGTCTGTTATTTTTCTTATAAAATCACTTCCTCTGGCAGCTTCTTCAACCATCTTAAGTGTAGGGCTAATAGTAGGAGAAATTAATAATTTACAAATATCTGACGTTATAGCAAGTGCTTCATCATGAGTCTTACCATTTGAAATTACAGTATCATATAAATCATTGAGATATTTTTCTATATCTTTTTGAGTTTTAGCCATTTGCATCACCTCCAAATTTGTGGCGAGTTAGTTCGCCAGTGAAGGAATGGTGGAGGAGGGATTGGAACATGGTTTTGGCATTTTCCAGTTCAGCTTGTTGTGTTTTTATATATGCCTCTATCTC
>CALUUV010000113.1 GCA_944324055.1 Candidatus Gastranaerophilales bacterium
AGCATATTTGACGTCCGAGAGCCGCTCTTAAACGTTCGGAGAGAATATCCGGCTCTTTTGAAAATCTTGCGTAGTCACAAAGACGTTCAAATACAAATATAATATCCTTGATAGAAACTTTTTCTCGAATCAGGTTAACAAATATTTTTCTCAAATCTGATGTAGAAATAATTGCAGGAACCAAATCATTTACCAGTGTAGGGTCTTGAGAACGAACAAGTTCCATCAACTTCAATACATCTGTTTTTGTCATAACTTCATCTACGTGTTTACGTACACATTCTTGTAAGTGAGTAACAAGAACATCTGTTGCATCAACTGCAGTAACATTACTTGCAGATTGTGCATCTTCAGAATTAACCCAATAAGCTTGTGTTTGATATGTTGGGTCAACAGCAATAATTGCATCATCAGGAACAGACTTCTTAACAGCATCCCATTGATCTGCAATTACCATATATTTACCTGGATATACATAACCTGTCGCTACTGTATTTCCACGAATTGAAATCATGTATTCATTAGCTTCTAATGCTGATGAATCCATAATACGAATATTTGGTAAAATATAACCTAATTCATCAGTTACACGTTGACGTAACGCAGCAATCTTAGCAAGCAATTGACCTTCTTGATCTGGGTCGGCAATTACAAGCAAACCTGCACCAACTTGTAAGCTTAATACATCAACACCCAATCTTTCATACATCTTATTAGGGTTAACTAAATCTTGCATATTTTGACGAACATTTTCTAATTGACCTAATTGAGATTGAACATCAGCATTAATTAATACTGAGAATCCTGCTATTGCAAGACCAATTGAAAACATAATAAATGGTATAAATGGTAAACCGGTAATTGGACAAGTAATTGCAATTAAGAATAAGAATACTGCAGCAAAGAATAATGAATAAGGTTTATTCATTATCTGTTCAGTTAAATCTGCACCTAATGAGGCACTTGCTGCAGACGCACGTGTCATTACGATACCAGCTGCAATTGACATTAACAATGATGGAACCTGTGATGCCAAACCGTCACCAATTGTTAAAATTGTATATTTTGAAACTGCATCTGCAGCTGGCATCTGGTTCATTAAACAACCAATTAACAAGCCACCAACAATGTTAATGATAACGATGATGATACCTGCCATAGTATCACCTTTTACGAACTTCATCGCACCATCCATTGAACCGAATAAACTTGATTCTCTTTGTAAGTCTTCACGACGTTTAACAGCTTCTTCCGGAGATATTAAACCAGCATTGAAGTCCGCGTCGATTGTCATCTGTTTACCAGGCATCGCATCTAACGCAAATCTGGCTGATACTTCTGCGATACGTTCCGCACCTTTTGTAATTACCATGAACTGTACTACAGTAATAATCAAGAAGATTACACCACCTACAACCATGTTACCACCGGTTACGAATGTACCGAATGCGTGAATTACCTCACCTGCCTCACCTTTTGCAAGAATCAGACGAGTAGACGCAATTGATAATACCAAACGGAACATCGTTCCTAACAAGATAATTGAAGGGAACGCTGCTAATTCTAATGGCTTTTGAACGTACAATGAAATCATTAAAAGAACAATTCCTAAAGTAATGTTCAAACTTATAGAAAAATTGATAACCCAAGTTGGCATCTCTACCAACAAGATTAAAATCAAAGTTAGTACGAAAAATGCTAGGAATATTTCACTTATTGGTTTATGTTCCGCTTCTGCTGACATTAAGCACTCCTTAACGCATTTTGAACTATTTCTAACTGAGCTTCTATACTAGCATCAACTACACCATTATTAGTTAGCACTATACAACTACCTTCTGATATATTTTCATCTGCTAATATACTTATTTTTGATTCTACACCTAACAATGTTAATTGTTCTGGTAAGTTATCTTTTACATACTGAGATTGAACTGGATTAACCTTTATTGTAATCTTTGGTTCATTCTTTGGTATATTTTTTAATATATCAAGAACAGTATCAATTACAATCTGTGGATCAGTTTGTACTTCATGTTTAATAATCTTTTTAGCTATCTCTAAACTAATTTCTATAAGATCTGGAGCTATTGCATCAAAAACTCTTTTGTCTGCACCCATAAATATTGTTAGAGCATTTTTTAATTTTTCCACATCACTTTTAGCTTGTTCTAAACCTAAACTATAACCTTCTTGATATGCAGCATCTTTTATCTGAATAGCTTCTTCTTGAGCTCTTGAAATTAAATTTCTATCATCTATACGACGATATCCTCTTCTTCTATTACCAGTTCTACGCTCTTCTCTTTGAGTAAAATCTATATTATCAATATCAAAAACTTCTTCTTCAGAACCTTCCTCTACTGGCTTAACCTCAACATTTTTTGCAGCCTCTTCTTCTGCTGCCCTTCTTGCAGCTTCCTCTTCTGCACGTTGCCTCTCTTCACGTGCTGCCAATTTCTTCTGAAAATTGTTCTTCTTGATTATCATAATAATTATTCTACACTATCTTTAACGTAATCCACAACTATTTGTGCTACTTTTACTGGGATTGGATAATAATCTCCTTCATATGCTTTTGAAATAAAACGTTTTAAAAATGGACGTTCTGATTTAAATAATTTCTCAACATTTTCCATTGGATACTGATCAAATATTTTATTTAATTGACGAACAATAGACTCCTGACTTGGAGACTTACGACGAGGTAGAAATTCTTTGATATTTTCCAAACATTTTAATGTATAGTTCATATCAAGACCAGCTTCAAGATTTTCTACCTTCATATAATTTTTAATTGTTTCAACATCTTGAGGTGAAAATTTATCAAGAATTGCTTCTACTCTGTCTGATGGCAATATTTTTAAAACTAACGCTACTGAAATTAATTTTAATGATTTTTCCATCGGTCCTGCTGGCAAAGATGTTGCTGCGGCCTGAGGAACTGAAACCTGAGGAGCAGCCTGTGGCGCTGCATCTGGTGATACAGCTTGTTCTTGTGCACCTGCTTCCATTGCTGCCTTTTGTTCTGCTTCTGCTTGAGCAGCTTGAGCCGCCATATCATCAATATTTGATTGACTCATTGCTTTTTGAGAAATTTCAGCAGTAATTACACCACGTTTTTCTAAATTATCAATTGCCTCTTTATAAGTCTTATTTACATGATGTTCAATTAACTGTAATATCTGATCTTGTGGTACATTCTTCTTTATTGCCTGTTTTGCAACTTCAAAAATAGTAAATGCAATCTTTTGCATTATACCATCCCAATGTTCAGGCATAATTCCAGAGTGAACTAAATCAATAGACTTGTGAAATGCCCATTCTGCAATAATTTGTGTAACAAATATTGCCTGATCTGCATTGAAACCTAATGCCTCATCATTTGCAATAGCTTCACCTGCTAAAAGAGTAAAGTTTGACAAGGTTTTAACAACATAATTCTTTTGCATGTCGTTAAAATCTTTAGGAATTAATTCACCTGCTTGAGATGACATTAATTGCGCAAACTCTTTATAATCAAACCCTTCTATTGCCATTTCACCTTTCCCTTATCTATCAAGATGAGAGGAATAAATTCCTCTCATTATAATATCTAACCTTGTTCAATCCAACTCTTGATTTTTTCACCTGCTAAATCTTCATCTGCAATATCGAAATCATTTTTAATTTCAGCTAAAGCATTCTTTAATGGTGTATAATCCATTGGCATTCTTGCCTGTTGAATTTGAAGCATTGTTTGTTCTCTTTGTTCTACTAAACCTTTTTGTAATTGTTGTTGTTGTTGAACAAGAGCTTCTGCTTTTTGACTTACATCTCTTAATTGTTGTTCTTGTTCTACTGTTTTTTCTCGTAAAACTTCCATTTCTACTTCTTGTTTTTCTCTCATTTTCTTTAATCTTTGAGTTACTGCACGGTGACCTAAGAATAAACTTGCTGCTACCATTGCGATTGCTAACCACCAAGGGTTTCCTGTTTCATCAGGTTTTGGAAGTTTTTCTGGATTATCAGATGCCAAGTATGGATCATTTGAATCATTAAATGCAATTGATACATTTTCTGGACTTGCCTTTGGACTTGCAGCATGTGCAATTAATTCTTTTAAATCATCAATTGTCACATCTGGTGGTAATGCAGCCTTGTCCATAGTTACTGCGATTGAAATATCTTCAATTACACCTGGATTCATATATTCATTTGTTTGAATCTTAGAAACGCCATATTGTGTTTCTTTTGCTGTTCTTGAGTAATTTCTGTTTTGGCTTGAATCACCGCCGCCGCCTGGTAATCCATTTGGTAAATATACACTTACTGCGTTTGTGTTTTTATTTCTGTCGCTTGTTTGGTCGCCTAAACCTTCTGAGAATGTTTGTTCTGTAATTGATGCTTTTTGATTTGGATCATACCAAGTTGTAAACTTCTCTGTTGGAGATTGTTTTAAGAATGTACTTACTGTTGCAGTATAGTTACCTTTACCAACTAACCTATCTAATTGTGTATTAACCTTTTGAAGCATGTATTTATCTTTTTCATGAAGTTTTTCTTCATCTTGAGATGTTGCATC
>CALUUV010000114.1 GCA_944324055.1 Candidatus Gastranaerophilales bacterium
GTTTCTATAATGCCATGTACAGCTAAAAAAGCTGAAGCAATTAGAAAAGAATTTAGAAGAGAAGATGGTACATATGAAATCGATTATGTATTAACAACTCAAGAGCTTGGACGTTTGATAAAATCAGCAGGTGTTGATTTCAATGCGTTAGAGCCAATAAATGCAGATTCTCCATTCGGTAAATATTCAGGAGCTGCAACAATATTTGGTGTATCAGGTGGTGTTGCAGAAGCTGCTGCAAGAACTGCTTATCAAATGGTAACAGGTGAAGAGTTAAAGGATTTTGTAATAACTCCAATGCGTGGAACTAATTTGGTAAAAACAGTTGAACTTGATTTAAAAGGAACAAAAATCAAGGTAAAAATTGTTAATACATTGAAAGAAGCAGAAAAATGTATGGAAGAAATCAAAGCAGGAAAAGCAGATTATCAATTATTAGAAGTAATGGCTTGTCCTGGAGGTTGTATCAATGGTGGTGGTCAACCTCAAAGTTGCGATGATTTATCAATTAGAGAAAAAAGAGCAGAAGGTTTATATGAAGATGATGCAACAGATGAATGGCGCAAATCTCATGAAAATCCTGAAATCAAGGAACTTTATGAAAAACATCTTGAAAAACCAGGTTCTCACTTATCTCATGAATTGCTACATACAACTTATTCAGATAAATGGAAAAAACTCTATAAAAATGTTGGAAACGACTAATGTGTAAACAAAAAGGTGGGGATTATCTCCACCTTTTTAATTCTTAATAATAATTATAAAAGTAGCAAAAAATTATATTTAAGTTTTTTATATATACTATAAGACTTAAAATAAAGAAATTGTTAATGACAAGTATTCAACCTAATTCTTACAATGTTTCAACAAGCAATAATGTTCAACAGGCAAAACCAGATAAAAAAACTGAGCAAACAGAAAAGAAAGAAATTAGTACAGGAGTAAAAGTTGGAATTGGAGCTGTAGCGTTAGCTGTTTCAGCTGTTGCAGGTATTGCTATTCATAACAAGGTTGTTCTTAATAAAGCAATTAATACAGTAAAAAAAGATATAAACCAAATAATAAAACGTAATGAGTCTATGAACTTAAATGAATTTTTTGATAATAAAATTTTACAAGGTCAAATTGATGAAGTTACGAAACTACCTAAAAAACAGCAATTAAAACAATTAAACCAAATAAAGCAAGATCTTAACGAGGCAAGAGGGCTTGATGTTGTTTTGTATAGAAATAATAGTAAAGAAATGGAAGCATTACCTCAAGCTGTTAAAGATGCTATTGCAGAAAAAGACCAGTTGAAGACATATAGAGAATATGTAAAACATTGTGATAATTTGTTTATTAAATCAAAAACAGCAGGAAGCACTATTCAAGAATCCGTTGAAAATGTATTCGGTAAAGGTACAACTATTAAACCTCATACTTATGATGTTTCAAAAGAAGCTGATAGAATCGGGACTTCATCTTATACAAGTGGTAGTGGTTATCTTGATGTAACAGTCAAATCAGATAATCAGATTGTAAGTCAACGAAATCACAAAAATATAGTAAGTGTATATTCTAATATGCAAGGTGAAGGAATAAGACAAGGAGTTACAAAAGAAGGAAAATCTTTTGTTGAAATTGTTTATAAAGATACTATACGAGATGATGCTCTTAATTGCATAAGATTGTTATCTCCTAACAGTAATCTTACTCCTGCTCAAGCTGATTTATTAAAATTAAAAGATGCTGAAAAATTACCGATAGAACACTTCCAAAAATTAACAGCACATCCTAACGAAACAAATTATGATGCAATACTTTCTTTAATTCAAACAGAGGCGTCAAAAATCTAAATTAAATATAAATATTCTTAACAAAAATACCAGATTATCTGGTATTTTTTTGTTATAATCTATTGAAATAATTCTATATTTGAGAGATATTATAGGGTAGCATCATATAGATGTAAAAATAAAGGAGAAAAATTTTATGAGTACAATCGAATTTTACGAAAGTGCAGAGAGCTTGAAATCTATTATTTCAGCTGCAAGAGCAACTATTACTGCTCCATTCTTCGGAAACAATGTAGAAGAAGTAAAATCAGTTTCAGAAGCTTATAAATTAGCAAAAAGCAGCCCTGGAACAATTGAATTAACAGGCATGCCTGTATATGAGCCAGAAAAAATTGGTTTACCAAAAGGTGCTAACCAATTATTATTCAACGATGGTACAGTAGTTGGCCGTTGTGCAGCTGCAAGAAAAATTGTTGGCGAACCAAACTGCGATTTAAAAGAATTATTACCAATCATCCGTGAAGCAATTTATTCTTCTCGTGATAGATTAATGTATAAAACTGAAGTTGTTGTTGGTTTAGAAAATGACTTTATGGTAAAAGCTCATTTATTAATCCCAGAAGGATTTGAAAATATTATGTATTCTTGGATGTTGAACTTCCAATACGTTAATGAAGAATATTCAAAAATGTATGATGCTTCAAAACCAATTCCAGAAGGCGATATTTTCGTATATTCAGATCCAGATTGGTCACACCCTGACTTCCCATATGGATTAACATTCTTTGATCCAGAACACAACTGTGCAGCGATCTTAGGTATGAGATACTTTGGTGAACACAAAAAAGGAACATTAACTCTAGCTTGGGGTTGTGCAGCTAGAAACGGATACGCTTCTTGCCACGGTGGTATGAAACGTTACAACTTAGATGGTGGAAAATCATTCCAAGTTGCAGTATTCGGTCTATCTGGTTCAGGTAAATCAACAATTACTCACGCAAAACACAATAACAAATATGATATTACAGTTCTTCACGATGACGCATTTGTTATCAATGTTCATGACAAATACACAATCGCTTTAGAACCTGCATATTTCGATAAAACAGCTGATTACCCAATCGGATGTGAAGATAACAAATATATCTTAACTCAACAAAATGCTGGTGCTATCCAATTAGCAGATGGTAAAGTTGTTTCAATCACAGAAGACGTAAGAAATGGTAACGGTCGTGCTGTTAAATCTAAATTATGGTCTCCAAACAGAGTTGATAGAATTGACCAACCAATCGATGCTATCTTCTGGTTAATGAAAGACCCTACAATTCCTCCTGTATTAAAATTAT
Organism: Candidatus Gastranaerophilales bacterium; assembly: GCA_944324055.1. GTDB lineage: Bacteria > Cyanobacteriota > Vampirovibrionia > Gastranaerophilales > Gastranaerophilaceae > UMGS1585. The sequence goes on from CALUUV010000114.1 coordinate 3,125, forward strand.
CAGGAGCTGCTTTAGGTTCAGCTATGGGTGCTACATTAGCAACAAAACGTTCTTCAGCTGAAAGATTAGCTAAAGGTGTTGACCCTAACGCATTAGTTGTTGAACCATACGCTAACCCATTCAGAGTTTACCCATTAGAAGTAGACTACACTAGATTCAAAAAATTAATCGAAGATGGTGTAGATTGCTACATCTTAAATACAGGTGAATTTATGGGTACAAAAGTTCAACCTAAACATACTTTAGGAATTATCGAAGCTATCGTTGAAGGTTCAGCTAAATTCCATAAATGGGAAAACTTCTCAGATATCGAAATTATGGATATCGAAGGATTTGATGCTTCATTCTCTAACAAAGAATATGCATCTCAATTCGTTGCTCGTATGAACGATAGAATCGAATTCGTTAAATCAAGAGAAACAGAAAAAGCAGGAAAAGATGCTCTTCCAGCTGATGCTTTAGAAGCATTACAATCAGTTGTTAGAGAAGCTTCTTCATTAGCTTCTGTATAATTAAATCTCTGATTTAATTAAAATTTAAAGAGGGTATTCAGATACTGAATGCCCTCTTTTTATGTTCAAAAAAAATTTTGCTAAAATGTTCTAAATTTGTCATAAATAAATGTTTTTGTGATACAATAATGATGGTAGTTTTTAAATGTTCAAAAAGGAGAAAACAATGGCAGAAAAAAGAGTATGGCTTTTCAGAGAAGGAAATGCTGATATGCGTAACCTTTTGGGCGGTAAAGGTGCTAACTTAGCAGAAATGACTAACTTAGGCTTACCAGTACCTCCAGGGTTAACAATTACAACAGAAACTTGTATGGAATACATCAACAATGGTAATAAAATGCCAGAAGGTTTGATGGATGATGTAAAAAAAGCTTTAGCAGATGTTGAATCTCAAACAGGTAAAAAATTCGGAGATAGCGAAAATCCATTATTAGTATCTGTACGTTCAGGTGCTAGAGTTTCAATGCCTGGTATGATGGAAACTATTTTAAACTTAGGTTTAAACGATGATACAGTAGAAGCTATGATTAGACTTACAAATAACCCTAGATTCTGCTATGATTCATATCGCCGTTTCTTAACAATGTTCGGTTCAGTTGCTTGGGAAATGGATAGACAAAAATACTTCGAATCAGAAGTAGAAAAAGTTAAAGAAAGAGAAGGAGTTAAGTCTGATACTGAAATTTCTGCCGATGGATGGAAGTCATTAATTCCAATATATAAAAATGTTATTAAAGAAGTAACAGGAAAAGAATTCCCTCAAGATCCATATGTTCAATTACAAGAAGCAATTGAAGCAGTATTCAGATCTTGGAATATTCCTCGTGCTGTTGCTTACAGAAACATGAACAAAATCGACCACAATTACGGTAC
>CALUUV010000115.1 GCA_944324055.1 Candidatus Gastranaerophilales bacterium
AATATATAAAACAAGCGTATGAAAAATTACCTAATGACATAAAACAAAAAGTCAAAGATAATGTACAAGAATTATCTGATTTAGTTGGTAATGGAGATTTCTTATATAAGTGTCCATTTTTAATTGATAAAAGTTGTTCTGTATATTCAAATAGGGGGTTGATATGTAGAACATTTGGATTGATATCAGAAAATGCTGCAAAAAAACTAACAATCCCATATTGCGCAGAACACGGTTTAAATTATTCAAAAGTATATGATAAAGAAACTCATCAAATATATATGGATAAAGTGCAAGAGCTTGGTTATAAAAATATTCCAATGGCTTACAATTTAAGCAAGTATAATTTGATGTATGGTATAGCTAAAAGTTTAAATTTTGAATGGGGAAAATCAAAATTATTAATTGAATGGTTAGTAGAATATTTTTCTAACTTGACTGATAGTAACTCTCAAGAATTATAATATGTAAAAAAGGAGATAGGCTATGAAAAATATTTTAATAATATCAGCAAGTCCAAGAAAGAATGGAAATTCAGATATCCTATGTGATAAATTTATGCAAGGTGCAACAGTTGCAGGGCATAAAGTAGAAAAAATCTTTTTAAAGGATAAAAATATAAATTATTGTACTGGGTGTGGTTTATGTTCAACAAATAATTATACTGCCTGTTCACAATCTGACGATATGGAAGAACTTATTCAAAAAGTATTACAAGCAGATGTTATTGTTATGGCTACTCCTGTTTATTTCTATACAATGAATGCACAAATGAAAACATTTATTGATAGATGTTGCTCTAGATATACAAAAATAAATAATAAAGAGTTTTATTTTATTGCAACTTGCGCAGATTCAAATAAGAATAATCTAAATAGGACATTTGATAGCCTTAGAGGTTTTACAGCTTGCTTAGAAGGAGCAACTGAAAAAGGTTGCTTATACGCAACTGGTGTTTGGGAAAAAGGAGATGTAAATAATACAGATTTTATTAACCAAGCATACAATATGGGATTAAATGCTTAATTAAACTGCGCTTGTTTGTAAATCATTTACTGGATTATACTTATCAATTTCATTATTTTTGATAAGTTCTTCGTAATAATTTTCTTTATAATCAAGAAGTTCTAATTGTTTCTTAAGTTCTTCCATTTGTTGAAGAGCTTTAATTCTAGTTGCTTTAATAATTCCATATCGTTCTGGAATAGTTGAATCTCCTATAAGACATAAATCAACATATCTTTTGATAGATTTATTATCTGTTCCAACAGATCTTAAACATTTTACTATTTTAACCCACCCTAAATCATGTTCAGAAAATTGCCTAATATTGTTTTCATTACGTTTTATATTTGGGAAAAGACCACTTTTAGCCCAGAATCTAAGTGTGTGTTCTGAAACATCCATTAATTTAGCAACTTCTTTTATTGTATACATAATTTACTCCTTTTATTTATATTATATTATCAAAATTCTTGACTGAGAGCAACTCTCAAGAGTTAAAATATATAATATAGATAAGTTTAAAGAGGTACAATTATGGATAGAATTGAGTTTTCTGAAAAATATTTTAAAGAATTATTTGGTAATGACTTTGATTTAAAGGATACAGATCCTGAATTTAATGATATTGTTAAACGATTTGTATTTGGTGATGTTCCATTGATTGGGAATTTATCAAAAGAACTAAGAGAATTAATAACTATTGCATTGTTAACAAAAAATCAGCAATTACCACTTTTAGAAATACACATAAAATCAGCTTTAAATATAGGTGTTGCACCAGTAAAAATAAAAGAAACAATTTATCAAACAACTCCATATATTGGGATTCCGCCTGTTGTTATGGCAATAAGGATTTGCAATGAAGTATTTAAACAAAAAGGAATAGTTTTACCCATTAAATCTCAAAATACTGTAACTGAAGATACTAGATATGATAGAGGTTTAAATCTACAAGTTGAATTATTTGGTGAAGGAATGAAATCTTATAAAGATAATACTCCTGAAGGTCAAAAACATATTCCTCAGTTCTTATCAGAATATTGTTTTGGTGATTTTTATACTCGAGATGGCTTAGATATAAATACAAGGGAGCTTTTAACTATGTGTGTGCTAGCTTCTCTTGGTGATACTGAACCTCAAATCAAAGCACATATTAATGCAAATTTAAATATAGGTAATGATAAATCTTTATTGATTTCTGCTCTTGCTCAATGTTTGCCTTATATTGGTTTTCCTCGTACACTTAATGCTATGAGGTATTTAAATGAGGTTACAAGTAAATAATGGCAAATAAAAAAATATATATTTTATGTAATATATCCCTTTTAATGGCTGCATTTATTTCAGGCTTATCTTTTGTCGCACAGAAGACTGGCATGGAATATGTTGGACCATTTACTTTTAATGCAGTAAGAAGTATTATTGGAAGCTTAAGTTTGCTACCTGTTATATTGATTTCCAATCTTTTGGGAAGTTCTAAAATGGATAATCAACAAAAAAAATCTCTTCTAAAAGGTAGTTTGTTAGCAGGGATTGTTCTTTTTATTGCTTTTTCAATAAACCAATATTGCATGATTTTTGCAGATGCAGGGAAAGCTGGATTTATTACTTCTTTGTATGTTGTTTTTGTTCCTGTAATTGCTGTCTTTATGAAACATAAATTGTTGCCGAATGTTCAATTAAGTATTGTATTAGCATTTATTGGTTTATATTTATTATGTGCAAAAGGTGTAATGAATTTTGAAATATATGATATTTTGTTGTTATTAAGCTCATTTTTCTTTGCTTTACATATTATTATTGTTAGCTATTATTCAAAAAGAACTAGTGCATTATGGTTATCTTCATTACAATTTTTGATAGCAGGAATATTAGCTTTGCCTTTTATGTTTGTATTGGAAAATCCTTCAGTAAGCTCAATAATTGCAGGATATCAACCAATATTGTTTACTGGTGTTGTGGTAACCGCAGGTGCATATACCTTGCAAATCTTGGGGCACAAAGCAACTCACCCTGTTCTTGCAACATTAATTCTAAGTACTGAAGCAATTTTTGCTGTTTTAGGTGGAGTATTAATATTAGGAGAAGTTTTAAGTGTAAAAGAAATAATTGGATGTGTATTTATGATTTATGCGATTATTCTTTCTCAAATACCATTCAATTCTAAAAAACAATCAGATGATTTAAGTATATAGGAGATTATCATGACGGAATATATTAGCGATAAAACATATGATGAAGAACGAGCTCTTTATAATCTAAAAGATGCAGAAGTTAACAACTGTACATTTGCAGGCCCTCAAGATGGTGAATCTGTTTTAAAAGAATCAAGACATATTAAAGTCATTAATTCAAAGTTTTCATTAAGATATCCATTGTGGCATGTAAAAGAATTTTCTCTTATCAATTCATCAATGGATGAGTTAACAAGAGCTCCAATTTGGTATTCTGAAAATGGGGTTATTGATAATTGTAATATTACGGGGATTAAATGTGTAAGAGAGTGTGAAAATATTACAGTAACCAACTCAGAAATTAAATCCCCTGAATTCGGATGGAAATGTGATGGATTACATATAAATAATTCAAATATTGAATCGGAGTATTTTTTATTTGATTCAACAAATGTAGAAATATCTAATTTGAATATGAAAGGTAAATATTCTTTTCAGTATATGAAAAACCTTCATATAAAAGATTCCAATTTGGATACAAAAGATGCATTTTGGCATAGCAAAAATGTAGTTGTAGAAAATTCTATTGTTAAAGGTGAGTATTTAGGATGGTTTTCAAATGGTCTTACATTAATAAACTGTAAAATCATAGGAACCCAACCATTATGTTATTGTAAGGATTTAAAATTAATAAACTGTACAATGGAAGATACTGATTTGTCTTTTGAATACTCAAATGTAGAGGCAGATATAAAAGGTCATATAATATCAATAAAAAATCCAAAATCAGGCACTATAAAAGTTGATAGTGTTGATGATATTATATTTGAAGACGCAGTTATGGAATGTAATGGAAAAGTAATTGTAAATGAAGAAAGGAAATGCAATGTCTAATATTTTAAATAAAATAAACTCTCCTGTTGATGTTAAAAATTTAACAGTTGAAGAAATGAATGAATTAGCTTCTGAAATGAGAGAAGTAATTATAAAAAAAGTGAATACAACCGGTGGTCATATGGGCCCAAATCTAGGTATAATAGAAGCAACTATTGCATTACATTATGTGTTTAATTCTCCTGTTGATAAATTTATATTTGATGTTTCACATCAATGTTATCCTCATAAAATTTTAACAGGACGAAAAGATGGATTTACAGATGAAAGTAAATATTATAATTATACTGGTTTTACAAATCCAAAAGAAAGTGAACATGATATTTTTAAAGTAGGCCATACATCAACATCAGTTAGTTTAGCAACAGGAGTTGCTAAAGCAAGAGATTTAAAAGGTGAAACAGGTAATGTAAT
>CALUUV010000116.1 GCA_944324055.1 Candidatus Gastranaerophilales bacterium
CCTGTTTCATTTTTTAAATCTTTAAATATTGTTCTGAATTCTTCAGGTATTTTCTTTAATTCTTTTGCTTTAATGTGTTTGTTTACAAGAAGACCTATAACAATTGCAGTTGTTGCAATAAATGCTGCTGCAATTCCTACTTTTTTCTTTTTTGACAGACCTTCTTTTTTTTCAAAAGAATCCTGTTCTAATCCTTCTTTATTTTGAAGATAAGGATTAGTTCCAAAATTTTTAATATTTGGATTCTGATAAGTTTTATTTAAATTATTAATGCCTACACTATTCATGTAACTAACTTCACCTTATATTAATAAGAAAACATTTTTATTATTATTTTTGCTAATTTGTGAAGTTAATTAAAGCTATAACTCTATATATCTACTCCTTTTTGCTCTATTTTATAAAGACAAAAAGCGTTTCCAGATTTAGTTCTAGCATTTGTAGGACAACCACCTCGACAAACGTACTTGTATTTACATTCCTTACAATATCCTGATAATATTTCTATATCTGGGCAACGATTGTATTTGAATGAATTATGGTCTGCCCAAATTTCTTTAAATGGTCTGGTTTTAATATTTCCTTCAGAGTTATTCATGTTTGGACAACCTTTAACGTTGCCGTCGCTTTCAATACTTACACTGTATATTCCACATTCGCAACCGCGCCAATTTTGAATATATAAGCCGTGTTGTAGTTTTGAAAAATATCCTATACAATCAGATTCCATTATATTTATTTTGTCTGAATAATTCTTTCTGTATTCAACAATTTTTTCTGCTAATTTGTAATATTGCTCTTCTGTTAATAATTCTTCCTGAGGTAGTCTTTCACTTGGTTTTACAATTTGTATTTGCCAAGCATCTACACCTAATTCTATTAATAATTGCAAAATATCATCAAGTTTATCAAAATTAGATTGCATAACTGTTGTTGGAATTGCAACATAAATACCAGCTTCTTTTAGTTTTGGAACGATGTTACAAAAATGCTCAAATATTCCTGGAATTCCTCTTACATAATCATGTGTTTCTTTATCTGCACCATCTAGACTTATTCCCATCCCAACATTGGGATATAGTTTTAGTATATCTATGACATCATCATTAATAAGCATTGCATTTGTCATAAATATTGGCTGCATATTAAGACTACTGATTTTTTGCAAGAATAAAGGCCATTCTTTTCTTAAAAAAGGTTCTCCGCCTGTTAATGCAATATTTTGGCAACCTAAATCGCTCATATCTTCAATTAAAGATAAAATTTCCTGTGTGGTTAATTCTTCTGGCTTTGCCAAACCCGCACCAATAATACAATGAACACATTTAGCATTACATCTTCTTGTAATCTCAATGGTTGCAGTTAATAATTTATACATAAAAACACCTTATTATATCTGAATTACAGAAATAATACTAACATATTTATTAAAGTGTTTCAATTATTTTACCTTTTTATCATCTACTTTGTCATCTTGCTTTTCTGGTGTTGGAGCAATAACATTTCCGCTTAAAGGTGGCATAACTTTATCATCATCTTTTTTAGTTGGAGGTGTGATTAAACCACCTAATGGAGGGATTGGATATGGAATTTTATTTGGATTTTTAGGTGTCGGATATGCAATAGCACCTGCTAATGGAGGTGGAAACATTGGATTTTCAGGTTTCTTTGGTGCTGGTGGCGCAATTAAACCTGCTAATGGTTGTGGAAATTTAGGAGTGTTATCCGGTTTCTTTGGAGTCGGAGGAGCAATCAAACCTGCTAGAGGTTGTTGTATTTTAGGTTGTGTATTTTCTTTTACTTCTTTAGTTTCTTTGTTTTCTGCTTTGAAGTTTACCCCTTGATTTACCCCATTTACCCCTTTGAAACCTACATTGTACATAATTCTAATCTCCTAACCTTTGTCTTATATTAGTTATAAAACACTTTTTTAAGTTTTTTTGTTAGGATATTAATTTTTTGTTACATTAAGATTCTTTCAAGTGTTTAAAGTGTTTGTAAACATATAGACAACCAAGAATAAAGCAAACAACGATTATGATAGCATCAAATTTATGCCAAATATGTTTTAGTGCTTCCATATTTTCGCCCATTTTTACACCAATATAAACTAATACATAACACCAAATCAAAGAACCAAGAAAAGTTAAAGTAAAGAATGTTCTTTTTCTTGCTCTTAAGATACCTGCAGGAAGTGATATAAATGTTCTTACAACAGGCAGCATTCTGCATAAGAAAAATGCCCAATCACCATATTTATCAACCCATTTGTCAGCATCTTCCAAATCTTTCTTTGATACAAGAAAATATTTTCCATATTTTTCAACAAAAGGACGACCTCCAAAGTATCCTAAATAATATGAAGGTATTGAACCTAATACGCAACCTATTGCTCCAAATATAGCTGCGATATGTAAATTCATAACTCCTTTTGTTACTAAAATACCTGCAAATGGCATAATTGCTTCACTTGGAAGTGGAATGTTACAAGATTCTATTGCCATTAATAAGCTTACACCCCAAGGACCTAAAACAGTTATTACATGTTCTATTGCAGAACTTAACATTATAAGTAAACTATCTATCATTATTCATACTCCTCTACGTAAATATAAAGTTTTAACTTCTATTTACCACTAACCCTCTTCATTTAAGCTTAGAACTGCCATAAATGCTTCTTGTGGGACTTCAACTTTACCTACTGCTTTCATACGTTTTTTACCACGTTTTTGTTTTTCAAGTAGTTTTCTCTTTCTTGAAATATCACCACCATAGCATTTATCAAGTACGCTTTTTCTAAGTGCTTTAATATTTGTTCTAGCAATAACTCTTCCGCCAATTGCTGCTTGAATTGGAACTTCAAACAATTGACGAGGAATTATATCTTTTAGTTTAGCTGTTAGTTTTTGTCCAATATGGAATGCGCTATCTTCGTGACAGATAACAGATAGAGCATCAACAACTTCTCCAGCTAAAAGAACATCTAATTTTACAAGCTTAGAACGTTTATAATCAACAAATTCATAATCTAAACTTGCGTAACCTTTAGAACGTGATTTTAATTGGTCATAAAAATCAGTAATAACTTCACTTAATGGAATATGATAAACAAGTTCTTGTCTAACTTTGTCAATATAATGCATATTGATAAAGATACCTCGTTTAGATTGAGCTAAATCCATTAATGTACCAACAAAATCGTTAGGTGTAATGATAGAAGCTTTAACATAAGGTTCTTCAATATAATCTCTAACTTGTGCAGGTGGAAGGTTTGCAGGGTTATCAATTTCAAGCATTTCTCCATCTGTTTTGTAAACTTTATAAATAACTGATGGTGCCGTAGTTACAATAGAAAGATCATATTCTCTTTCTAATCTTTCTTGTGCAATTTCCATATGTAACATTCCTAAGAATCCACAACGGAAACCAAATCCTAAAGCTGAAGATGTTTCAGGTTCGAATGTTATACTACTGTCACTAAGTTTTAATTTTTCTAATGCTTCTTTTAACTCGTGATAATCTTCATTATCAACAGGATAAAGACCTGAAAATACCATTGGTAATGCTTCTTTGTATCCTGGTAGTGGTTCTGTTGCAGGATTTTCTACATTTGTTACTGTATCACCAACAAATCTTGTAATTTCTTTTATAGAGCCTGCAAAATATCCAACATCTCCGCATACAAGTTTTTTTACAGGAACTCTATTAGGTGTTGAATAACCAAGTTCTACAATTTCGTATTCTTTACCTGATGCTAGGAATTTAACATTATCTCCTAAGTGCATTTCTCCATCAATGATTTTGAAATAACATAAAGTTCCTAAATAAGGATCATAAGCACTATCAAAAACCAATGCTCTTAAAGGTTTATCGATATTATCTTCTGGTGGTGGCATATAATTCACAATTGCTTCTAATACTTCGTGAATGTTTTCACCAGTTTTAGCACTAACAGGAATTGCCATAGATGCATCAATTCCTAGAGTTTCTTCTATTTCTTCTTTTACTCTTTCAACATCAGCAGATGGTAAGTCAATTTTATTAATAACTGGAATGATTTCAAGATTTTGTTCTGCCGCAAGATAAACATTTGCTAATGTCTGAGCTTCAACACCTTGAGTTGCATCAACAATTAATAATGCTCCTTCACAAGCTGCAAGTGAACGAGAAACTTCGTAAGAAAAATCAACGTGACCAGGAGTATCAATAAGGTTAAGAATATAATCTTTACCATCATCAGCTTTATAATTCATTCTTGCCGAATTAAGTTTAATTGTGATACCACGTTCTCTTTCGATATCCATAGTATCCATTAGCTGATTTTGCATATCTCTTTGGGCAATTGTTTCTGTTGCCTCAAGAAGTCTATCAGCAAGTGTTGATTTTCCGTGATCTATGTGTGCAATTATGCAAAAATTTCTTACATTTTCTCT
>CALUUV010000117.1 GCA_944324055.1 Candidatus Gastranaerophilales bacterium
AAATCCATTCAAATAAAAGATGGAAGTGCTTCAGTAATAGCTGACAGGTGTATAGCTTGTGGACACTGTGTAACAGTGTGTCCTTCAAATGCTAAAAGAATTAGATATGATGTTGATAAAGTAAAAGCTCTTTTAGCAACAGATAAAAAAGTTATCGTATCATTAGCCCCTAGCTGGATTAGTATTTTTGATTATACTAAACCACAGATTATTTCTTTATTAAAAGCTCTTGGATTTTATGGTGTAAGCGAAACTGCCCTAGGTGCGCAAGAGGTTTCAATCGAAGCAGCTAAAATGCTTAAAGAAGCTGATAAAGGATTGTTTATATCAAGCGCTTGTCCTGTTGTTGTTGATTATATAAGATTATATAAACCAGAATTTGCTAAATACATTACACCAATAGCCTCACCAGCTTTAACACACGCAAAAATGTTAAAGGAACAATATGGAGATGATATTGCTGTTGTATTCATAGGACCTTGTATTGCAAAGAAAAATGAATCAGACAGACACCATGATTTAATTGATTATGCACTAACTTTTGATGAATTAAATTATTGGGTAAAAGAATCATATATTGACTTATCTAAGTTAGAAATTTTACCAGATGAAGATTTCATACCTCAAAGAGCAAATGAAGGTTCTTTATACCCTATCTTGGGTGGAATGAATGAAACTTTAAAATATTCAGGTATAGAAGATGATGTACAACTCGTTGATATTTGTACATTACACAGTTTAGATAAAGCATTAAACGGATTAAAACCTGAAAAATTAGAAGAAAAAATATTTGTAGAAGCACTTGGCTGCGATGGAGGTTGTATCAATGGTCCTGGAGTAAGCTTATGCAAATCTACATTACTTAAGACATCAAATGTTTTAAATAACTTTGAAAAACGAGATGAGATTCCACAAGAGCCTAGTACTGTTGTAAAAATGGAATACTCAGTAGAATCAAAAGAAAAACAAGAATTTCCATTGGAAATGATTATGAAAACAATGGAAAGAATAGGAAAACACAACGAAGAAGATGAATTAAATTGCGGTGGTTGTGGTTTCCAAACTTGTAGAGAACTTGCTCAAGCGATTTTAGCAGGAGAGGCAGAACCTTCAATGTGTGTTTCTTATATGAGAAAGATTGCATTAAGAAAAGCTGCTGCAATGCTTAGATGTATGCCTTCTGCAATGGTTATGATTGATAACAAGAATCAAATACTAGAATCAAATAATGCTTTTATGAAAATGTTCTGCGGAGATATGTATGAAATATTCTCAGAACGTCCAGAAGGTGTAAATGGTGCTGATATAGATAGAATCATTCCATTTGCAGACCTATTAAAAACTGCGCTTAAGACAGGCAAAGACATACATAAAGAACATTACATTTGTGGTAATAAGCTTTATGACATCAACGTTTTCATTATTGAAGAAAATGAAATTGTTGGTGCAATTATTACAGATGTAACTCAGTCTGAATTAAATAGGGAAAAAATTGCAGAACGAGCAAAAGAAGTTATTAGTAAAAATATTGCAAAAGTTCAAGAAATCGCCATTTTATTAGGTGAGCATATGGTAGAAACAGAACTTTTATTAAGTACCATCGCAGATGATTATACAACAGATGAGAATAAGCCTGAAGGATCATAGATAATGTTTATAGATATCTATTGTACACAAGAGAAAAAATATAACCAAAATACATTTGGGGATTATTTTGTGTCCAAAAGAGATCCTGAAACTGATAGACTACTCGCAGTTTTATCAGACGGATTAGGTAGTGGAATAAAAGCAAATATCTTAGCTAGTATGACTGCAACAATGCTTTTAAAATTCATTGAGGCAGATTCTGATGTTAGAAAAGCCTGTGAGATTATGATGAACTCACTACCTGTATGTCAAATAAGAAAAATAAGTTATTCTACATTTTCTGTAATGAACTGTAATTCAGAAGGAATAACAAAAATTGTAGAAGAAGGAAATCCACAATTTTTATGGATTAGAGATGACGAAGTTCTTGAACCTGAGTGCGAAATTATAACTTCTGAGACCTTCAAAAATAGAAAAATGCACGTATATAAAATTCAACTTAAAGAAGGTGACAGATTAATATTCTGTTCTGATGGTGTAACACAATCAGGTTTAGGTACAGACAGATTTAAATTAGGATTAAGAAGAAAAGGTCTTATTGAAGCTGTTTTACACAAATTAAAAGAAGATAGATATATAACAAGCAGAGATTTATCAAAATATATTGTTGATTTTGCTTGTTCATTAGAACCAGATAGATGTGCAAAGGATGATGTTTCTGCAGTTTGTGTACATTGCAGGAAGCCAAGAAAATCAATGGTATTTACAGGTCCTCCATATCATATGGAAAAAGACAATTATTATGCGAATGTATTCAAAAACTTTGAAGGTAGAAAAGCTATTAGTGGTGGAACAACTGCAAATTTAATCTCTAGAGAATTGAATATTCCAATAGACACACCAGTTTGCAAAAACATAGGAAAACTTCCATCTATTTCATACATGGAAGGAGTTGATTTAGTAACTGAAGGAATACTTACTCTAACTAAAACTTATGAGTATTTAGAAGATGAAAATGAAATAAAAGATGATGCAGCAGGTGATTTAGTAAAATTTTTATTAAATAGTGATTGTATTATCTTCATGGTTGGTGCAAAATTAAATCAGGCACATTATGATCCAAATCTTCCAATAGAAATTGAAATTAGAAAAAATATTATCAAAAAGATAGCAAAAGTATTGGAAGATAAATACGTAAAAAAAGTAACAATACAGTATATGTAGTTAATAATAAGGAAAAAAGAAATGGCGAAAGTAAATGTAAAAATTTGTATGGGAACAACTTGCTTCGTAATGGGCTCATCTCAATTACAAGATCTTGTTGACATTGTAAAAAACAGATATGGAGATGATGTTGAAGTATCTGGTAGTACTTGTCTAAATTACTGTACAAATAATTCAGAATACTCAAAAGCACCATATGTTACAGTAGATGATACTGTAATTCAAGAAGCGACAATTGATAAGGTTTTACAAGAAATAGATAGGAAGTTGAAAGAAAATGAGTAATAATAACAGTCAATCAATACACTTAAAGAAAGAAATTCTAGCTAGAATTATAGAAGCATTTTTATCAGACAATTTTGAAGAAAACACAAGACTAATACCTTATGATATGCGTCCAAAAGGAGCAGAAGTTCCTTACAGATGTTGTATCTATAAAGAACGTGCAATCTTAAAAGAAAGAGTAAAATCAGGTTTAGGATTTTCTTTAGAAGAAGACGATGAAACAAAATTATTGTCAGATTATGCAAGAGAAGCATTAGAAAGAGAAAAACCAGATGAGCACCCATTAACAGTATTAGATGCTGCTTGTGCAGGTTGTGTACCAAGTAGAATATATGTAACAGACCTATGCCAAGGTTGTGTTGCACGTCCTTGCCAATCAGCTTGTAAATTTGGAGCTATCGAAATGGTTAACGGTAAATCAAAAATCGATGGCAGCAAATGTAAAAACTGTAAAATGTGTATGAATGCATGTCCATATAATGCAATTGTAAAATTAGCCGTACCTTGTGAAGATGCATGTCCAGTTGGAGCAATCCAAAAAGATTCAAATGGTATTACAAGAATAGATTATGAACAATGTATTTCTTGTGGTAAATGTGTTGCTGCATGTCCATTCGGAGCAGTTAACGAAAAGAGCCAAATCATCGACATATTAAAACATATGAAAGAGGATAAGAAAGAAGTTATCGCAATGTTCGCACCATCTATTGTTGGTCAACTACCAGGAACAATTTATCAATTAAAAACAGCAATGGAAAAAGCTGGATTTGATAGAGTTTATGAAGTTGCACAAGGTGCAGACATAACAACAATAAATGAAGCAAAAGAATTTGAAGAAAGAATGGAAGAAGGTGCTCCATTTATGACAACTTCTTGCTGTGCTGGTTATAACCAATTCATTAAGAAACACTTACCAGAATTAAAAGAGTTTGAATCAACAACAGAAACACCTCTTTACTACACAGCAGAATTAGTTAAAGAAAAATATCCAGATGCAATAACAGTATTCATAAGCCCTTGCGTTGCAAAACGTAAAGAATCAATGGATAACCCTAATGTTGATTATGTAATGACATATGAAGAATTAGGAGCATTATTTATTGCAAAAAGAATAGAAATTGCTGAATGTGAAGAAAGCAAATTTGAAGTAGAAAGTTCAAAACAAGGTAGAAACTTCGGAAACACAACAGGAGTAGCAGAAGCAGTTAAATCAGTTGCAAAAAATCCTGAAGAAGTAAAACCTTATATAATAAGTGGTCTAACAAAAGACACAGTAAAAGAACTTAA
>CALUUV010000118.1 GCA_944324055.1 Candidatus Gastranaerophilales bacterium
AGAATTCGTTTGCTGAGAATACACCATTTAAGTTTTCGCCTGGAATATTCATCATCTTAGGAAGACCTGCACCTGAGCAAATAAATATTGCATCAAAACCGTCTTCTTCAAGTTGTTTAATTGTGATAGATTTTCCAACAATAACATTTTTCTTAAATTCAACACCCATTTCCTTCAAAGAATCTATTTCTCTATCTAATACAACTCTTGGTAATCTGAAAGGCGGAATACCGTATCTTAAAACACCACCAAATTTGTGTAACGCTTCAAATACAACAACTTCATGTCCTGCTTTTCTTAAGTCAGCTGCAGCTGTTATTCCTGCACAACCGGAACCAATAACGGCAACTTTTTTACCTGAAGGTGTAATTTCAGATTTTTCAGGTCTTGT
Organism: Candidatus Gastranaerophilales bacterium; assembly: GCA_944324055.1. GTDB lineage: Bacteria > Cyanobacteriota > Vampirovibrionia > Gastranaerophilales > Gastranaerophilaceae > UMGS1585. Next base: position 392 of record CALUUV010000118.1, read on the forward strand.
ATTGTCTCCAACATATCTTTCTAATGCGCCAATAGCAACAGCTTCACCTTTAATACCTAAAACGCATTTACCTTCACATTGTCTTTCTTGAGGACAAACCCTACCGCAAACTGATGGTAACATACTGGTTTGACGAATTATATCACCTGCTTTTTCTAAATTATCTTCTTTTATTGCTTGAATAAATTGAGGTATTTGAATATTTACAGGACATCCTTGTACACATCTTGGATTTTTACAATTCAAACATCTTGATGCTTCTAATTTTGCTTGTTCAGGTGTCAAATTTTCTTCTACCGCATCAAAATTACTTCTACGCTCTATCATATCCTGTTCTTTAGGTCTTTGACGTTCCATATTCAAATCTCTCCTTATTATTACTTCCCGTTAACTTAAATTAATTTTACAACAAATTTATATAAATGTAAAAAACCTTTTATTTTTATATTCTATTATTTTAATACTAAAAAAGACTTGTCCAGCAAGTCTTTATTTTAATAAATTTAATCTCCCCATTATAAATAAATTAATCTTTCTCGCTCCCTAAGCCTAGTAGCCATCACTCCCTTCTGATTACATGCATATAGTATGAAAAGGTGAATTAATAATCAAGTAAAGAATATTTCATGGAAAATTTACAATCAAACATGCCCTCTATTATTACTAGAATTAAGACTATATTTACAAACTTAATGAAGTAAATTTAATGAAATTTAGTAAAAAAACTAAACTTTTTTGGTTGACTTTTTATTTTTATCAAGAACCTTAGTAAAAATACGAGTTGTAAAAATCGATTATAAAATACAACTAAATGTGAAGAAATATTATGTTTATTTTTTTTAATGTCTAACCATCTAAAACATTTGATACAACTATATTTACCCCGAATGCAATAGATTGTTAATATTTATTTAGTAAATTTTTGTATAACTTATTTTATTTTTTTTAAACGCTTTAATAATAAATGTTTTGGGAGTTTTTTTATAAAAAAAGTTGTAAAAAAATTGTCATGCCAACACTTTATATTTGTCTTTTCTAAATTAATTTGCTTTAATAATTATACAGACATCGAAAACATTTTTAAGTTTTGTATAACTAAATGTTGGGAGTAATTATCAATTACATTATTAATAGGATGTCAAAATAGTTGATAAAATTTAAAATATAATTAGAAAATGCAGTTAGTATTTCGGAGGGCGTATTTGTGTTAGAACACGGTTATATTCAGATTTATACAGGAGATGGAAAAGGAAAAACAACAGCATCTCTAGGGCTAGCACTACGTGCCTTGGGACACGGTTGGAAAGTTTTAATTATCCAATTTACTAAGGGAGATTGCGGAACTTCTTACGGAGAAATTGCTTCTTCATCTAAATTCTTACCAAATCTTGATGTTGTTCAATTTGGTATGGACAGAGTTGTTTATTCTCACAATATTTGTATGGATGACTACAAAGAAGCTAAAAAAGGTTGGGAATTTGCTAAAAATGCTATTAACAGCGGTGAATACCAATTAATCATTCTTGATGAAATCAATATTTGTGTTTCTTTAGGTATGATTAAGGTATCTGATGTTAAAGATGCATTATTGAAAAAACCTGAAAATTTAGAAATTGTTTTAACCGGAAGATACGCACATCCTGAATTGCAAGCTCTAGCTCATCTTGTTACTGAGATGAAACCTATCAAACACTACTTTGATATGGGAGTTATGGCAAGACAGGGTATAGAATATTAAATTTGAAGAGAGATGATTATTAAATTATGACGAGTCTTTGACTCGTTTTTTTTATGGATTGATTTTATTAATTTAAAATGATACTATTTTTGTTGATATGGCCAATGATTTAATTAATGATAAGTCTGATGTAAAATTTGCAAAACTCCTTTTTAATAAAGGGACTGATGATGCTCTTAGTTTTAACTGTCTTATTAAAGACATTCAACAAGAATATATAAATTTTGTTGGAATGTCTGATTATACAGATCAGGTATCACTAGGTGCTCCTATCGATATTAAAATTTATTCAACCAATGGTATAGTTGCTGCAGAAGCTACTTTACTAAAGGTTTTTAAAAATGGTAACACCCCTATTTATACAACAACTTATCCTTCACCATACGAACACACTCAAAAAAGAGCATATTATAGAGCTGATATGCATCTACCTGTTACTCTTTTAGTTGTTCTACCTAACGGGAGCACTAAACAAATCAATGCTACAACTAAAAATATTTCAGGACGTGGAATGTGTTTTATTTCTTTAGAACCTACTTTCCCTGAATATTTTTCTATAACTATTAATTTAAAATTTAAACAAAGATTTGTTGTTACAACTGCAGATTTTATATATACAAACCCTGTTAAATACAAAGATTCTATTCTATATATCCACGCATTTAAATTCACTGGTATTGAGCCTGAAGACATTAATTTTATTGTAAAAGAATGTTTTCTACATCAAATTGAAAGAAAAAAATTACAATCTTGAAATTAATTTTTGACTTTATGAAAAAAATAACTAAAATATATAATGTAGATAGTGAAGGTTAAATTAAATGAAAATGTTAGAGAGATTAAAAGACTTGGAGCAACAGTATGTGTTCCTCAGATGGGTTACTGGGAACGAATACGGAAAAATTGAATATGTTGGAGATGATTTTATTGAATTTGATATTATTGATGTCGATTCAATGGAATACAGAGAAACTATTCTATTAAATTCTCAACTGGTATTAGAAATTACTTTCGGCGGTGCTGATGTTGCCAGAATTATTGCTGAAAGATCTTCTCAACTTCCATCTGTTGGAGAAAATTAATCAATTATTCTTCCCCACCATTTAGATGAATATATTTACCTCTATAGTATAAATTAATTATATTATGATATAATTAACTAAGAGGTATAGTGATATGGATTTAATGCATCTTTTAAAAGACCCGCCTATTCAAATAATTTTAACTGTATTTACTTCAAGTTTAGTTTATACAATTAAAAGTTATTCCATGCTAGGCAAAGAACTTAAGAATTTAAATAATTCAATACAAAGTTTTGAAAAAGGCAATATATCATATAAATTTGAAGAATTTAAACATGCAATGTCTTCTAGTAAACTAGCAGCTAAACCGTGGGAAGATTTTAAAAATACTCTTGTTTTTTCTGAAAATATCGCATACCAAGATAGTGAAACTGAAGAACTAGATTATGATGCAGTATCAGATTCTATGTCAGATATACAAACAACTTCTGATGCCTTAGATTATTTTAACGAAGATACTTTAGCATATGCGCATTATAACAAGCATATTATCGCTCTTGCCCCAACATTACTTACAGGTTTTGGACCTTTGTTTACTTTTATTATGATTGGGACTGCATTTGGGATGCTAGATTTCTCTAGTACACAAGCTCTTACAAAATCAATTGCAGGATTCGTAGGAACAATGCAAGTTGCAGCAATGTGTTCTGTATTCGCTGTTGCATCTGCGCTTATTTTTATGAGTGTTGATAAATTTTGGTTCTCTAAATCAATCCTGCCTGCGGTCGCTAAAGTCCAAGGCAAAATTACTGAATTATTCTCTACAATATCAAGCGAAAAATTTCTTATTGATTTATTAAAAACAACTAAAACTCAATCTCACGAAAATTCTAATACATTAAAAAATTTACCAACAACTTTTGCAAGCTCTATAAAAAAAGATTTAACAAATATCGTTATTCCTTATCTTGATAGTATGATTTTTGGAATTAACAATCTCAACAAAACTATGGAGAAATCTGCATCAAGCGGAGATGATGATTTAAGTGGCTTATTCTAACAGGTAATTAAATGGCAAGAAAAAAACACGCAGAAGCAGAAGAAAATATATTTTGGGTAACAATGTCAGACTTGTTCCTTGGTATGTTCA
>CALUUV010000119.1 GCA_944324055.1 Candidatus Gastranaerophilales bacterium
GGGTAGTACCTTATTACCTCCGTCTGCACACGCTTTTTACTAAGGAAACGGCAGAGAAAGGAGGTGAGAAACATGAAGTTAAGTTTTATACCACTTGTCAATTTTCTAATTGATAAGTATAAAACAAAAGCTCCAGTAGTTGAGATACTGGAACTTCTAATTAAAACATAACTTTTAGGGTACTAAGTCAAGCTCTAAGGAAGTTGCATTTCTTTAGGGCTTGCCCCTATGTTTTTATTATAATTCATTTCTACAAGAAATCAATAGCAAGCATCAACTTTAGTATCAAAATAAATACACAAATACTAATTGTAAATATATTAAAAATATAGTAAGATGTTTTTAGGGTAGTACCTTATTACCTCCGTCTGCACACGCTTTTACTAAGAAAACGGCAGAGAAAGGAGGTGAGAACATGAAGTTAGCTTTGAATTTATTTCTTGATTTATTTATTAAGAAATACAAGAAAAAAGCTCCAGAGCTGGAACTCTTGGAACTTTTTTTAAATAGCTAATTATAGGGTACTAAGTCAAGCTCTAAGGAAGTTGCGTTTCTTTAGGGCTTGCCCCTATGTTTTTATTATAATTCATTTCTACAAGAAATCAATAGTAATAATTATCTTATAGGTTGAATTTACGCTTTAAGTATAGTACCGTATAATAAGTAGAAAATAGTTATGAGGGAAGTCTGAATGTCTGTTAGAAAAATTGTTCAATATGGTACTCCATCTCTTAGAGAACCATCAAAAGAAGTTCATAAAATATCATCTAAAATTAAAACTCTTATTAAAGATATGCTTGATACAATGTATGTTAATAATGGAGTTGGACTTGCAGCTCCTCAAGTTGGAGAAAACTTAAGACTTTTCGTTATTGATGTTTCAACAAACGATGAACCTCTTAACCCTATGGTTTTCATTAACCCTAAAATAATCAAAAAATCAGGATTAATGAAAGGTGATGAAGGTTGTTTAAGTTTCCCTCAAGCATATACTGAAGTTTGGAGATACAAAAAAGTTACTGTTAAAGCACAAGATAAAAACGGACGCCCTTTCATTTTAGAAGCAGACGGAAACCTTCTTGCAAAAGCTATTCAACATGAATTTGATCACTTAGACGGAGTTTTATTTGTCGACCACGCAACTAACAGATTTGCAGCAGATGAAGAACTTGCTAAACATAATCTTCCTCCTGTTGAAGTTGATAAAATGATTGAAATTCCTGAAGGATTAGAAGAAGAAGCTGAAGCTGAGGATAAAGAATAGATGATTAATATTGTTTTTTTCGGAACACCTGATATTGGGCTTAAATCTTTAGATTATTTATTCAAATCAGATAAAATTAATGTTCAAGCGGTTGTTACACAACCTGATAAACCTTCTGGCAGAGGGCATAAAATTACTATGTCACCTATCAAAAGATATGCGCTAGAAAATAATATTCCTGTTTTTCAACCTAAATCTATTAGAAAAGAACCGGACATTATGGATGCTTTAAGAAAGTTAGAGCCTGATTTCTTTGTAACTTTTGCATTCGGACAAATTTTATCACAAGAAGTTTTGGATATTCCGAAATATGAAACAATAAATCTACACGCATCACTTTTACCTAAATACAGAGGTGCTAACCCTATCCAAAGAGTAATCATTGACGGAGAAAAAGAAACAGGGATTTGCACAATGATTACTGAATTAGGGCTTGATTGTGGAGATGTTTGTATTAAAAAAACTATCCCTATTCCTGATAATATGACTTGCGAAGATTTATATAATCAAATTTCAGAAGATTCACCTGAATTAATTGAAGCAACTCTTATCGGAATTGTTGAAAACTCATTATGCCCAACTCCTCAATGCGAAGATGGAGTTTGTATGGCAAACAAATTAAGCAAAGAAGAATGTAAAATTGATTGGAGCAAATCTGCAAGAGATATCCACAACTTAGTTCGTGGAGTTTATCGTTGCCCTTCTGCATTTTTCTCATTAAACAATAAATTAGTAAAAGTTTTAACAACAGAAGTTGTAGAACCTAGACAAGAAGCTTCATTCTACGCAGATTTTGTACCTGGAACAGTTGTTGGAAAGCTTAAAGACGGAATCGAAGTTTTAACAGGTGATGGAATCATAAAACTTATTACTGTTAAACCAGAAGGCAAAGGCGAAATGAGAGCTGTTGACTGGTTCCATGGAGTTCAAGGAGTTAAAAATTTATGATTACAAAAGGAGTTAGAGGTGCTATTACGGTTGAAAATAACACCAAAGAAGATATTAAATCAGCAACTATTGAACTTTTAGAAAAATTAATCAAAGAAAACAACATAAAAAAAGAAAATATTTCTCACGCAATTTTCACATTAACAAATGATTTGAATGCTGAATTCCCAGCAAAATTTGCCCGTTTAGATTTTGGTTGGGACAATATTGCAATGATGTGTTTTCATGAACTTGATGTTCCAAACTCTTTAGAAAAATGCTTAAGAGTTCTTGTTGTTGTAAATGTTGAAGATAATTTTGAACCTAAATTTGTCTACCTAAAAGGTGCTGAAAAACTTAGAAAGTAAAATTCCAAAAAACTATTTAAATCTTTTTAATTTTTAATTATACATTTGAAGTATTTCGGTTGTTGTTTTACCTTCATAAAAACCTTGCAATACCTTTTCAGAAACTTCACAATTAATATTAGCTTTATTATCTTTCGGCACAATCATTCCCATATCAACAACAACACCATTTATTAGGTTATTAGAATTATCATCTATATCATTATGAATTAATCCTATTTTATCAAGCCATTTTTTTAATTTTAAACTTTGAGAATTAACTGTTCTTGGTTTGTCTATAAATTCTACTAATTGCCAAGCTCCTTCAGGTGGTTTGTATTGTCTTGTATTCTCGCCTGATATATTTGCCATGTATAATTTAGGGACATCAACTACACCTGCTTTATTTGCCTCATTTAATATTGCGACCTCTTCAATAATACCATTATTAAGTCCTAACCTTGTAGGTAATCTATTTGCATGTTTAAAACATATATTATGCCCTTTATCATCAGTTAATTTATAGGCATTATTACTTCCACCTTGTCCAAGCCATGTAAATTTAAAAACTCTACCATTTATAGAAATTACCCCTGATTTTTCCGGATAATTTTCAACAACAGCTGAATGTAACCTTGTAGGTAATTTATCAAGCTCGTTTAATAATGTTGTTTCATCCATACCTTTAAACATTTCAGGAATTTCATTTTTTATTAAAGCTCTTCCTGTTAAATGTTTTGTATTATTTCCAATAGTTGCATATCTAATAGACAAATCATACAAATTTTTAGCATTATATTTCTTTTTTATTAAATTAAGATTTGGATTTTGGAATACTAAACCTTCACAATCTTTTACTGCATTCAATGTTTCTTTTACAATGTCTACATTTTTGAAAATATTTACTTTATTTTTAACACCTAATAAAATGGCAGTTGCTGCAGTTGCCACGGTGGCCGCAGTTGCAATAATAATTTTTTTTGTCGTATTTTGATTTTTTGTTGTTAAGGATAAGGTGTCTTTATTAGGTTCTGTATCAACCGCACTATGACTTTTTGTATTCCCTTTAAAATTACTGTTATATTTTTGTTTTGGAGAATAAAAATTAGTTGAAATTATTTCCATAAATAAGCCTTTATAAATTTCACACACGCATAATAAATAAGTAAAATACTCAAGAGAAATTTACTAATTATCAAAATATATTAAAAGATTTTTACAAATATATTGTATAAATGAAAAATTGCCTTAGGTTGACAAATACTGAAAAATCATAAATAATAAAAACATAGGGAAACGGCTCCAAGAATTGCCGTTCTTGAAACCGTTCTTCGCTCCCTATATGAACATCGAAATCAAATTTAAAATGTATCCTACTACTCTTAGGGTACATTTTATTTTTTCTCTATTCATTACATCACCCCCTTTCAACCTTATTCTTCGCTATTCGTGTGTTGAGGGAGTAATAAAGAGCTTACCCTTTGATTTTATTTTATCATATTATGTTTATTTTGCATATATTTTCACTTATTTATAATAAGAACATATTATGGTTGACAAATACTGAAAAATCGTAAATAATAAAAATGCAGGGTGAAGCCTTGTAAGAAGTAGCTTTTCTTTAAAGGCTTTCTTCACACCCTACAACCAAATAATGATAATTCTTAAAACCGCTATAATTACCGTTATAGT
>CALUUV010000120.1 GCA_944324055.1 Candidatus Gastranaerophilales bacterium
GTACCTAGCCTGAGATGCTGCCATACCCATAAGCATGTCCTCCTATTTTGTTGTTGTAATGTGTATACTGATTTTTTGTCATACTTTTCCTTCTATACATATAATTTGTACATGTTGTCTTTAATGGCGTTTTATAAAAAGTCAACGTCACTATAAAAGAAGATTTACATGACTTCTTATAACGGCTAACGACAAATTTTATTAAAAATATAGGTTATATAAAAAAATATACTCTTTATAGATGATTATTATTTTTTTTCAAATCCATTTCTGAGTAGCACCTTCTTGTAACTAAAACTTGTTTGTGAGACAATTTTTATAAGACTAGTTAATAGTTATATGTATTAGTTAATATAAATAAAGGGAAAAACAACTATGGCAAGAAAAACTCCATTAGCAAAAATTAGAAACATTGGTATTGCCGCTCACATTGATGCTGGTAAAACCACTACAACTGAGCGTATCTTGTTCTACACAGGAAAAACTCACAAAATAGGTGAAGTACACGATGGTGCAGCTGTAACTGACTTTATGGAACAAGAACGTGAACGTGGTATCACTATCCAATCTGCTGCTGTTACTGCATCTTGGAAAGGACACCAAATAAATATTATTGATACTCCGGGCCACGTTGACTTCACAATTGAAGTAGAACGTTCGCTTCGTGTATTAGACGGTGTTGTTGCTGTTTTCTGTGCAGTTGGCGGTGTTCAATCTCAATCTGAAACTGTTTGGAGACAAGCTAACAGATATGAAGTTCCTCGTATGGTATTTGTTAATAAAATGGATAGAACAGGAGCTAATTTCTATCGTGTAGTAGATCAAATTAAAAACAGATTAGGGGCTAATGCTCATCCTATCAGATTACCTATCGGTGCTGAAGATCAATTTAAAGGTTTGATTGATTTGTTCACTATGAAAGCTGAAATTTATACAAATGATTTAGGTACTGATATCAAAGAAGAAGAAATACCTGCTGATATGTTAGAACAAGCTCAATCATATAGAGATGCTTTAGTTGAAGCTATTGCTGAAACTGATGATGACCTTATGATGAAATACTTAGAAGGAGAAGAAATCTCTATTGATGAATTGAAGAAAGGTTTAAGAAAAGCTGTTTGTGATAATAAAATTGTTCCTGTTACTTGCGGTACAGCATTCAAAAACAAAGGGGTTCAATTATTATTAGATTCTATCGTTGAATTAATGCCTTCTCCTGTTGATGTTAAAGCTATCGAAGGAGAATTAGAAGATGGTTCTAAAGTTGAAAGACATTCTTCTGATGAAGAACCTTTCTCTGCTTTAGCATTCAAAGTTATGACAGACCCTTATGTTGGTCGTTTAACATTTATGAGAATATATTCTGGTAAACTTACATCAGGTTCTTATGTTCTTAATGCTACAAATGGTAAAAAAGAACGTATTTCAAGACTTGTTAGAATGTATGCTGACCAAAGACTTGAAGAAGATGAAGTTTACGCAGGTGATATTTGTGCAGCAGTTGGTTTAAAAGATACAACTACAGGTGATACTTTATGTGATGAAAAAGCTCCTATCATCTTAGAAAAAATCAACTTCCCTGAACCAGTTATTTCTGTTGCTATTGAACCAAAAACAAAAGCTGACCAAGATAAAATGGGTATCGCTCTTCAAAAACTTGCTGAAGAAGATCCTTCATTCAGAGTTAAATCTGATACAGAAACTGGTCAAACTATTATTTCTGGTATGGGTGAGCTTCACTTAGACATCATCGTTGACCGTCTATTAAGAGAATTCAAAGTAGATGCTAACGTTGGTAAACCTCAAGTTGCTTACCGTGAAACTATCAGAGGTAATGCTGATCAAGATTCTAAATTCATCAGACAATCTGGTGGTAAAGGTCAATATGGTCACGTTAAAATCCAAATCGAACCTGCTGAAGAAAATGCTGGTTTCGTATTTGAAAACAAAATCGTTGGTGGTGCTATTCCTAAGGAATACATCGAACCTGCTAGAAAAGGTATGGAAGAAGCACTTGAAGGCGGTATCTTAGCTGGATTCCCAATGATTGACGTTAAAGTTACTTTATACGATGGTTCATACCACGAAGTTGACTCTTCTGAAATGGCATTCAAAATCGCTGGTTCTATGGCTATTAAAGAAGGTACTAGAAAAGCTAAACCTTGTATCCTTGAACCTATGATGAAAGTTGAAATCGAAGTTCCAGAAGAAAATACTGGTGATATCATTGGTGATATTTCTTCTCGTCGTGGACGTGTTGAAGGTATGGAAATCATCGAAGGTACTGGTATTCAAAAAATTAGAGCTTTAGTTCCACTTGCTGAAATGTTCGGATATGCTACTGATATTCGTTCTAAAACTCAAGGCCGCGGTACTTTCTCTATGGAATTCCAATGCTACGAACAAGTTCCTGCTAACATTGAAAAAGAAATTATTGAAAAATCAGGAGCTGCTAAAGCATAATAACTTTTGTTATTATATATTTGAAAGCCGACAATTATTTGTCGGCTTTTTTAATACAATAAAAAACCGTCATAATTGACGGTATTATAAAATTTGAAAAAGGAAATAGGAATTTTAGGAATTTAATTCTTGATTATGCATTACCCCACTTAAATGTTGAGGAAATTGCATCTTCTCTTAACTTTTTAACTGAATCTATTTCGGTAGTTATTGCATTTAATTCTGATGATAATGCTGTAATCTCAGAATCCCAATAAGATTCTTTTTCACTTAAATCAGCTCTTGCAGCATCATACCAAGCAGTAATTGTTTCTCTTGATTGATTATCAGGTTTTTCAACAACATAATTCATCGTCTTAAAATAATCTAAACCTTGAGCATTTGAATAACCACCTGTTACATTAGATGATACATTAACCAGTTGATAAATCCCTGATTTTAAACCTTCTTGTAAATTTTCAGAATTTAGAACTGAGTTATAAGCATAATTATCATCTGCATCGTAGACATAATCACCAGCTGCATTTTTATAAATATTTGCAGCAACATTGAAATTATCTACTGTTAAATCTCCAGGTCCAATAGTACCATCATTATCATTATCAAATGATTTTGTACCATTAAACGCAGCTGAGAATATTGAGCCATAATAACTAAAAATTCTAGCAATCTGCTCTGCAGCAGTTCTAGTTAATGGAGTTTTAATAAACTTACCATTTATATACATAGAACCATCTACCTCAGATAGCCAATTGATCTTAGAACCATTAACCTTACGAGCTTTGTAGAAAATTCCATCTTGTAAAGTAATTGGTGTTCCAATACAGTCTCTATTTGCATAATAAGCAGAGCCATCAGTTGTATAAACATCACCACCGTCTTCTACTCCATATCTTAACAAATATTGTAAAACTTTCAAACCTGTCTGAGAATCATTAGCTAGAGTAACCGGTGAATCATCAGCATTAGAAAAAGCACCACTATCCTCAAATAATTTACCATTATATAATGATTGATATGCTCCATTAATATTACTAGCAGTTAGTGAACCAGAAGACGCTAGTTTAGTTAAATAGTTGCTAATCGCTGTTATGGTTAATGTTTCTACTGTTTCTTTTTCGCCTGCAGGAAGCCCTGGTGTCTTTTCGCCATTTAATGTAGTTAAAACAGCATTTAACATATCATTACTTAAAATAACACGACCATAAGCATCTGTTAAAATCATACTATCTGACAATTTTATGTCAGTTTGTGGCTGGTCTCTATTCACAACTGTTTCAAAAAATGCAGCAGTATCACTACCCATTAAATAATCATATGTTACATCTTTATAACCATTCGTAGTAGAATATTGAATTTTAGCATTTTGGAGTTTTGCATAATAAAGCTTAGCCAAATCAGTTGCTTCACGAGTTAACATCGTTTTACGCTTTGAATTAAGCTGTATTTGCATTTCAACATCTGCTTTTCTGGATGTTAATGCTAATAGTCTAACTTGTGATGTAGCTAAACCCATTTTTACTCCTTTTCCATTTCCTAATACTATTTATATCGGTATTTTTTTTCAAAACTTTAAAGATTTTGATAATATTGTTACATTTATTAACAATAATTACATAAATAATATTATCATTCCAAAATTTATAAAAATATTTTTTGTATTGAGGCTTATGCAGCCTCAAACTCCGCACTCTCATTTCTTTGGCAGCAAAG
>CALUUV010000121.1 GCA_944324055.1 Candidatus Gastranaerophilales bacterium
GAACAAATTGAAGAAACATTATTGAGATTATCTCAATTAGTTAACGACTTCAAATTCATCGATGAATTAGATATTAACCCATTGTTAATCTCTGAAAAAACAGGTGAAGGTATCGCTGTTGACGGACGTATCAAAGTTCGTTTAGAAGAAGCTAAAGAAACACTTGCTGAATGCTGCGGTATGTGTTCTTGCTGCCACTAATATAATTCAGGCAATATAAATACTCAAAGGGTACTGGTTTTTAATCAGTACCCTTTTTTAAACTTCACTTAATTTTCAGAACTTAAAACTTTTTATGCTAAATAATATGCATGTTCCCCAACTCCAGGTTTTCTGCTTTCTGGACTATATGTCGGGTATTTAGCATCTAATGAAGCTTGTAAATTTTGTGGTTTTGGATCAAACTGAGCATAATTTACACCTTGTTGATAAGGTTGTTTTTCGATTTTTCTAGTATACTCATTTCCACCAACTGTAAATGTTGGAGCAGTATACCAATTTAATTTTTCAATGCCTTGAACCATATTTTAAATTCCCAATACAAAATAATACTTAACTCTATATTTATATAAAGTATTTGTTATTTGAAAAATTGCTTTTTTTGTAACGAAATATTACAAAAAAAATAGAATCTGAAATCTTGGATAAAGTATATACTTTATATATATGTAAGAGTTAAGTTTAAGTAAGTCGAGTAAGTTAAGTTAAAAAGAAGAGGTTTTCATGTCTTTTAATTTGTCTGGCAACCTGTATCACAGGGCATGGCAGTTTCAAAAGTCTGCCAAAATGGGTGAACACAAAGTTGAAGAAGATAAAGCTAAATATACTTTATCCTTCACAGATGCATATGATAAAACATCAGCAGCACCAGTAAGACCACTGCCACCAGAAAAACATAAAATTGATTTTCTTGGATAAAGATATTTTTTATAATAAAATATCCTTATGGATTTAAGTGAATTAAAAAATAGAATTAAAATAAACAAGGAGTGTCTTTGACCTAGATAAGTTAAAGACTAATTTAAAAGATATTGAAAACAAACTTCAAACCCCAGAGGTATGGGCAGATCAAAAGTTAGCCTCCGACTTAGGACAACAATCCAAAGAACTTAAACAAACTCTAGATATGGTTGCCGAATGGGATCAAATAATTGAAGATGCAGAAGTTTCCTATGAAATAGGGGACAACGAATTAATTGAAGAAACCAACTTACAACTCGACAAACTTAAAACTTCATTAGATAAATTTGACTTTCAAAAAATGCTTAGTGGCGAATATGACGAAGCGGATGCAATACTTACAGTAAATGCAGGTGCTGGTGGAACAGATGCTCAAGACTGGACAAGTATGTTACTTCGTATGTACACAAGATGGGCTGAAAACAAAGGGTGGAAAGTTGATTTATTAGACAAATCTGACGGGGAAGAAGCTGGAATAAAATCTGCGACAATAAAGATACAGGGTAAATATGCTTATGGATATGCAAAGGCTGAAAAAGGAGTTCATAGGTTAGTTAGAATTTCACCTTTTAATGCAAATGGGAAAAGACAAACAAGTTTTGCATCTTGTGAAGTATCACCAATTATAAAAGACATAGAAAAAACAATTGTTATACCTCCTGATGAATTAGAAATAGAAACAATGCGTTCAGGAGGAGCAGGAGGTCAAAACGTTAACAAGGTTGAAACGGCTGTAAGAATTTACCATAAGCCGACTGGGATTGTTGTAAAATCACAACAAGAACGTTCACAACTCCAGAATAAAGAAATTGCAATGGAAATTCTGATATCTAAATTATTAGAAATTAAGCAACAAGAACATGAGAAAAAGCTTGCTGAATTAAAAGGCGAAGTATTTGATATAAATTTTGGATCACAAATTCGTTCTTATGTATTCCATCCATACAAAATGGTTAAAGACCATAGAACGGGATTTGAAGTTGGAAATGTTGATGCAGTTATGGATGGAGATTTAGATGGATTTATTGAATCATATTTAAAAAGTAATAATTAACACAAGTGGCGGATAAAAAATTATCCGCCACATTAAAATCCAACTATTTAATTGTCTAAATCTATTCTACTTTAGCCTCCTCAAAATAATCTACTACTGTTGACATTACACTATCAAAAAAGTTTCCGAGCTCTAAGTTTACTTCATTCTTCAATTCATGTGCTGCTAATGAATCTGCTACACTTACAAACTCGAAATTTTGATTTAAATCCATATTCAATTCCTCACTTAACTCTAGTAGACGATACTTATTACATAATTAGATTACGGATAGATTTCCATAATCTTTAATAAAAAAATTAAATTTGTTACAAAAAAATTTAATTATTGGAGGAAAAGCAATAAATACAAGAGTTTTAATTTGTTACAAAAAAAGCATGGTTAATTAAAATACAGCCATAACCATTTTCATAAATTGAGGGATTAATATATTCAAATACTCAACAATAGGACGTACAAACATCAGTGATAGCAATAATCCTAGATATATTTTCAGAGGAATTGATACCATAAATATATTCATTTGAGGCATTACCTTAGATGTAAAACCTAACAGAACATCTGTAATTAATAAAACTCCAAATATAGGTAAAGCTATTTTTAACGAAATAACAAAAATTTGACTAACTATAAATATAATTTGATGTACAACTTCAGGAGAGAATCCAAATCCATACCCAATTGGCATACTTTGGAAACTATTATAGAATGCTGCAAATAACCAATGATGAGCATTTAAAGATATAAACACCATTGTCATCATCCAAGTATACATTTGAGTAATCATAGGAGATGTACCACCAGACATTGGGTTTAAAGCCATATCAGCAGATAAACCCATTTGAATAGAAAACATATTAGCCCCAAGTTCCATAGCAATAAACATGACATTTGCACAATAGCCTATTGCAAAACCAATTAAAAATTCTCTGAACAAAATAATAGTAAGCTCAGGAACAGAAGTTGGAGCAATAAAATTCATTTTAGCTTGAATCATTGGGAAAACTAAAAAAGAAATTACTGCACTCAGCCATATTTTTACTTGTTGAGGAATTGGAAAAGTTGAAAACATAGGTGCTGTTGCAAACATACCACTCAACCTTGTAACAATAGCAATAAATAAAATTATATTTGCAGGTGAAAATATGTCGAACAGATTAATCATTACCCACCTATCAACTTAGGAACTGTATCCATAAATTCATTGAATGTCCCAATAAATAAATTAAACATCCAAGGAAGTAAAATAACTAAAACAACAACGCTACCAATAATTTTAGGTACAAATGTTAAAGTTGATTCTTGAATCTGTGTAACTGTTTGGAACACACTAACAATTAGACCTAAAATCATGCCGGCAAGCAAAATAGGAACAGAAAGTTCTAAAACTAATACAAATGATTTTTGTAATAATGTGATAATAATATCTTGATTCATAACTACCTCACAAATCCTTCAACAAGTGATTTAACAACAAGATACCATCCATCAACAAGAACAAACATAATTAACTTAAATGGTAATGCAATCATTGTAGGAGGTAAGAACATCATCCCCATTGAAACTAATACAGATGATACAACAATATCAATAATCAAGAATGGTAAAAAGATTACGAAACCAATTGTAAATGCAGTCTTTAATTCACTTAAAATAAATGCAGGTAAAAGACAATAAGTTGGAACATCATCTTTATTTTTAGGCTTTTCAATTTTTCCCATTCTAACAAACAGAGCCAACTCTTTTTCACTAGTTTGTTTAAACATAAAGTCTCGCATTGGAACTATGGCTCTATCTATTGCAGCTTGTTGTGTTATTTGATTTTTCATATATGGTTGTAAGGCCTTATCATTAATTTGGTTTAATGTAGGAGACATTACAAAGAATGTTAATATTAATGCCAAACTTGTAATAACTTGGTTTGGTGGTAATGTGTTTACCCCAAGAGCTTGCCTTGTTAATGACAATACAATAACAATTCTTATAAATGATGTTGTCATTATAAATATACTTGGCGCTAAGGTTAAAATAGTTAACCAAATAACGATTTGAACACCATTAGTAAAATCCTGAGGAGTGTTAGCAGGTTGCATTCCTATATTAATATTCGGGAATGAAACAGG
>CALUUV010000122.1 GCA_944324055.1 Candidatus Gastranaerophilales bacterium
TTAGGTCTTTGTTTGTAAACGATAACTTTTTTAGCTTTATCGTGTTTCATGATTGTACCTTCTGCTTTTGCATTAGCTACATAAGGTTGACCTACTTTTGATTTTTTGCCATTTACAATCATAACAACTTTATCAAAAACAACAGAAGAATCAGCTTGACCTTCTAATAATTCAACGTCAACGTAACGACCTTCTTCTACTTGATATTGTTTGCCACCAGTTTCGACTATTGCGTACATTTTTGTATCCTTTCTTTTTGAGGAATCGTAACCAGTTAAGGTTTTCTAAAACGATTAACCTATCTAACACTACTTGGATTACACATAGTAACCCACAAATTAAGAATATTATAAAAGAAATCTATTGTCAAACGCGTTCGTTATAAAAACTAAATGATTTTATACCGTTATATATTGCTGCATTTCCTAGTTCTTCTTCAATTCTTAATAATTGATTGTATTTAGCTAATCTGTCACTTCGAGAAAGAGAGCCTGTTTTGATTAAACCACAATTTGTCGCAACCGCTAAATCTGCAATAAAAGTATCCTCAGTTTCGCCTGAACGATGAGAAATAATTGTTGTATAACCGGCCTTTTTAGCCATATCTATTGCAGCCATAGTTTCTGTCAATGTTCCAATTTGGTTTAATTTGATTAATACAGAATTAGCAACATTCTTTTCTATACCTTCTGCAATTCTTTTTGTATTGGTTACAAATAAGTCATCACCTACTAATTGGCACTTAGAGCCTAATCTCTCTGTCAGAAGTTTCCAAGCCTTCCAGTCATCTTCTGCAACACCATCTTCTATTGAGATAATAGGATATTTATTCACCAAAGATTCTAAATAATCTACCATTTCCTCTCTTGTAAATGATTTATTCATACCTACAAGATTATATTTTTTATCTTCAAAGAATTCAGACGATGCGACATCTAAACATATTTTCACATCATCAGTTGTATATCCAGCTTGTTTAATAGCTTCTAGGATTAAATCAAGAGCTTCTTCGTTTGATGAAATATTTGGAGCAAAGCCACCTTCATCACCAACTGATGTACATAACCCTTTTTCTTTTAAAATATTTTTCAAGGTATGGAACACCTCTGCACCCATTTTTACTGCTTGTTTAAAACTTTTTGCTCCAACCGGAGAAATCATAAACTCTTGAAAATCAAGAGCATTATCAGCATGAACACCTCCATTTAAAATATTCATCATAGGAGTTGGTAAAACTCTTGCTTCTATACCGCCCAAATATCTGTATAAAGGCATGTGATAACCAAGAGCCGCAGCCCTTGCAATTGCCAAAGAAACACCTAAAATTGCATTTGCACCCAATCTGGATTTATTATCAGTACCATCTAAAGTCAACATTAATGCGTCCAAATCTTGCTGATTTGCAGGATTTTCACCAATAATTTCAGGAGCCAAAACTATATTTACATTATCAACAGCTTTTGAAACACCTTTACCCATATAATCAAACTGATTACCATCTCGAAGCTCTAATGCCTCATAAACACCAGTTGAAGCACCTGATGGAACTGCAGCTCTACCAACTGAACCATTCGATAGCCTTACATCTACCTCAACTGTTGGGTAACCTCTTGAATCTAATATTTGTCGTGCACTAACGTCTTCTATAAATAAGCCCATAAAACACTCCTTGATTTTTGTGTGAACAGCTTATATTATTTCACTTTTTTGTGAATATGTAAATAAGTATCCTAAACGATTATTTTAAGTTATAATATTTTAAAGATAAGAGGTACATTATGAAAAAAAGTTTAGTAAAATATCCGTTTTTAACAAAAGATGTAGAAATTTATGAGAGAGAAAATGGGCACAAAATTGTTCTTGCTCACAAAGAAGGCGGCTTAGTTAACATAAGCACTTGGGTTAGAACAGGTTCTATAAATGAAACTGATAAAGATAATGGTATCTCACATTTCCTTGAACACTTAATGTTCAAAGGAACACATAAACATAAAGCAGGAGAATTTGATAGAATTTTAGAATCAAAAGGCGCTATCGTTAATGCTGCAACTTGGAAAGATTATACTTTCTACTATGTAACTTTACCAAAAGGTGAAAATAACAAAGATTTTTATTTAGCACTTGAACTACACGCTGATATGATGATTGATCCGGTTCTTCCACCAGAAGAAATTGGAGCTCCTTTCAATTTTGAAGATAAAACAGTGACTGATAAAAGAGAACGTCACGTTGTTATTGAAGAAATTAGAATGAGAGAAGACCAACCTTGGACAAAAGTGTACAATGCAGCCAATAGAGCAATGTACACAAACCACCCATATAAAAGAGATGTTATAGGAACACCGCAAATTATTTCTCAAGTTCCTCAAGAAGAAATAATGAATTATTATAAAACTTTCTACTCTCCAAATAACATGACAACTATTGTTGTTGGAGATTTTGATAGCAAAGATGTTTTAGAACGTCTTGAAAAACTTTTTGATTTCAATGGACGCCCTGAACATATAAACAAAAACTATGAAATTGATACACCAACTCAAGAAACAAAATACCTTGAAAATACAGCTTGTATCAATTCAGCATTCTTAATGTTTGGATACTTAGGAACTCCAGCAAATAATATCAAAGATAATATCCTTTTAGATATGTTATCAATAATATTAGGAGAAGGTTCTAGCTCAAGACTTTATCATAATCTAATTGAAAAGCAGCCAACACCTATATTTAACATGATTGATGCTGAACATTATCTATTTAAAGATGGCGGAAACTTCTTTATACAAGGAAACTTTGTTCCTGAAAAGAAAGAAGAAGCTATTGAACTTGTTAAACAAGAATTAGAAAAAATTAAAGAAAATATAACTGAAGATGAATTTAAAAAAGCTAAGAAAAAAATTCAATCAAGATTTGCATACAATGCCGAAACTGTTTCTGAAATAGGTGAAACAATAGGTTATTATATGACTGTATGTAACAACTTAGCTCTTGTTGAAGATTATCTACATATCTTACAAGATATTACTATTGATGATTTACATAATACAGCTGTTAAATATTTCAATATTAACAATGCTGTTATATCAGTACTTATGCCAGAAAAATCATCTAATTAATGCAGTTATAAGGTAAATTTATTTATTATAATAAGTATTATGAAAAGATTTATAATACTACTATTTTTTATATTTTTATTTACACAGCCTGCAAATGCAATAAAAATCGGCTTAATTCAAAATGAAAGCAAAGCATATTTTGGCACTGCAACAGAGGGTCAAATTGTTGACACTTGTACCAGCAAGCAAATCATGCCAATATGCAAACTCACAACATACGAAGTAAAAGGCAAACGCAACCATATAGAAATCAGAACAGAAGATAGTGATAAAGTAAAAATCGAAACAAATAAAATCACAATAAGAACTTTTGATTCAAATTCTTATATTTGTGTGAAACAAAAATGGTATAGAGGAACAATTCATATTATAAATAATGAAGGAGATTTAACTGTAATAAACGATGTTGGCATAGAAGATTATGTAAGAGGTGTAACCCCAGCTGAAATGCCTTCATCTTGGAATATGGAAGCACTAAAGGCGCAAGCAATCGCAGTTAGAAGCTATGCCATAGCAAATTTAGGGAAGCATGGTAAAAATGGTTTTGATTTGACAGACGACACCCAAGATCAAGTTTATAATGGAGTCCTTGCAGAAACTCAAGCTACAAACCAAGCAGTTAAAGAAACAGAAGGTTTAGTTCTGACATATGATAACAAAATAATCTCTACAATGTACTCAGCATCAGCTGGTGGACAAACAAAATCAGCACTTGAAGCTTGGGGAAATGATATACCGTATTTACAATCAGTAAAATCTTTTGATGATGAAACAGGTAAAAGAGGGCATGGTGTTGGAATGACCCAATATGGGGCTAAAAACCTTGCAGATATGGGATATAACGCTTATCAAATCCTTGCCTACTTCTATACTGGAGCACATTTTGCAAAGCTAAATCCGGAAATATATAAATAAAAAGTCGATAATCGGGCTAACATGCCTAATATAATTATGTTTCAATATGTTAAAATGCTTGCAATATCAATTCAAATGTGTATAATAGGAT
>CALUUV010000123.1 GCA_944324055.1 Candidatus Gastranaerophilales bacterium
GTTAATAAAATTGTTCTATTAGCTCACACAGGAGAATATTCAGGACACGGCAAGTATGACAGGCATGATATTGATTATTATAAAGAGTTTTCAAAAATAGGTGGAATTGATGTCATTATAGGTGGACACGACCATAGACAAACAAACCGTTGGGAAACATCAGAAAGAGGGGAACCTGTAAAAATTGCATCAACAGGCTTTGCAAAAGATAAAAATTTTGGTGCTAATTTAGATTCCTTTGGTGAAATGTCATTAGTGTTTGATAAAAATGGGGTTTTAAAACCAAGTCTTTGTGAAAATAAATTTTTAGATACAGAAAATTATCCAAAATCAAATTACACAAAACAATTCCCACAACATTGGATTAACTGGGGAAAACTAACAGAAAAAACTGTTTCAAAATTCTATAACTGTGTAAACTCAGTCAAACATTTCTTTTCTGGTTCGTAAATTTATTTATAACTGCATTTAAAAATCCTCTTTATACAATAAATTTTCAAATTTATCATATGAATCATAAAACAAATTAATTTTTTCATTAATTACTGTTATAAGAGTTAATACTGCTGTTTCATTTTCGTATATATTATCAACTGAATATTGAAGCAGAATATCATTCAATCCTTTTATGTTTTCCAATATTATGTGTAATTCTTCGCTAATTTCAATAATTTTAAGTTTAATAGGACTTATTAATTTCTCTTGTTTATGCATATTACCTCTAATAATAAAAATATTAATTTTTTTTACATGCAATCAGCTTTATATATAATTAATCAGCTTTATATTTAACATATTAACAACATTACATATCTATGTCAATATAAATAGTATGAATTTACGAGAAAATATAAAATCATTATTAGCACTAGAAAATGTAACCCTAACAAAAATTGCGGAGGAAATGACAAAGCGTACAGGGAAAAATTATTCTATGCATAATTTATCCCAAAAACTTTCAAGAAAGACAATTAAATTTGAAGAAATAATTTTAATTTGTGAAATACTTGGTTATAAAATTAAGTTTGAAAAAGAATAGAATGTTATATTTTTCTTTTAAATTTTAAGATTATGAATTATTATAGTAAATATAATTAATACAGGGTAAAAGATGTCCTTTCTAAAAGAACTAGCAGACAATAATGTTGAGACTTCGGGTTAGTTCCTGACTAGAAAGGGGGTCTAATATGGAGAATATCAATTTAACATTAATTTTGCTAATATTGATTTTATACACATTAAAAAATGGCTCTTACCATAAAAGATAAGAACCATTGAGACTTCTCTAGGGCATTTGGCAGGTTGGCAACCTGTCACCCTGTATATATATTATTTACTATATTTTTATTAATGTCAACCTAATAATTAACTTATCTAAACTCAGTCAAACACTTCTTTTCAGGTTCGTAGTCTAAAATTGATTTAGGATTTCCTGATTCTGTTAAGCCAAATACAAATATTTTTCCTTTACGTTTTTTATCTGAATATAAGAAATTCAAAAGTTCTTTAATCTTTATCTCACAAACTTTATTAATTTTATCTAAATCTTCATCACTCATAGAAGAATATTTTTCTGTCCTATCTAGCTTATCCCCATAAGCCAAAACAATATCATTTTTTGATAAATCAGCTCTTACTGCATCTAATATTGCATTTTCTGAAACAGAATCAATCTTATCCAAAGTTCTTAATGTAAATATTGAAAATATTTCAATAGCGCCATATTCATTACCTGCAATATGCAAACAGTTTTCAATTATTACATCTTGTTTATTATGATTTAACGTTCCTGAATTAAATAGAATAAAAGTCAAAACTTTATTTGAAGTTGATTGAGGATTCTTTTTATAGAAATATAATCTATGTTTATAAGCCTTGCCATCAACCAAAAGTTCATCATCAGCATCATCAAATTCTTCTTTAGAATAAATTGCATAACAATCAGAATTTAATTCTTTAGGTAATAGAATTGTTTTACTATTATCAAATTTTTCGCTGATATCTTTTACTTCTTTTTCCATTAATTCTCCAATAGGTTTTTACCTAATTTTTCAACTGTTTTGATATCTTCTTCCGGAGTTTTTCCAGTTGTTGTTAAATAATTACCTGTCAAAATTCCTTCAACACAAGTTCTTAAAGCCAATTCTTGATTTTCTTCTGACAATCTCATTCTTCCACCACAGAATCTTAAAACAGATTTAGGATTTGCTATTTTAAATATAGCAAGAGTTCTCAAAACATTTTCTTCATCAATTTTATCAAGATATCCTTCAAAAGGAGTTCCTTCAATTGGCATTAAAATATTAATAGGAATAGATTCAGGTTGAATTTCTGCTAATTCTAAAGCCATTTCAACTCTTTGTTCAACAGATTCGCCCATACCTAGAATTACACCACAACATAATTCCATTCCATATTTTTTAACTAATTTACAAGTATTTAATCTGTCTTGCCAAGTATGAGTTGTACAAACAGATGGATAGTAGCTTTCAGAGGTATTAATATTATGATGAAATCTCTTTAATCCTGCATCTGCAAGAGCTTTAGCTTGTTCTTCAGTTAAGATGCCAATACTAGCACAACTTCTTACACCTTCAATTTCGTTAACACCTTTGATTAAATTTACAACTTTGTCAAAATCTTCTTCATCAGGGCTTTTTCCGCTAGTTACGACTGCAAATCTAAATGCTCCATGTGATTTAGATTCAATAGCAGCTTTTTTAGCTTCTTCAACAGATATCAAAGGATAGTCTTCAATATCAGTTCTATAATGAGAACTTTGAGCGCAATAACGGCAATTTTGTGAACATTTACCGTTTCTTGCATTTACTAATGAACAAAATTCTATATTATTAGACATATATTTTGAAGATATTTCTAATAATTCATTTAAATCTTTGTTATATAAATCTATTAATTGTTGTTTATCTAAAACTGCTTCCATTTTTATCCCTTTATTCTAATCTCTAAAAACTAAAATCACGTTGTCCTGATTTAATTTTTTTGAGATTTTCTCTAACCTTTTCTTTTATTATATCATCTTCGATTTTTTCAATCTCTCTTTCAATTAATTTATCCCCTGCCTTTTTAGTTTCATCAGACGCATAATCTTCTAAATACTCTTTTAAAGTCAAGATTGCATTTGGATGGCAGAAATGATGGATATTTTTAGCCTTACATACATCCATGAAATTATCACCAGTTCTACCTTTTCGATAACAAGCAGTACAGAAACTAGGAACATAACCTAATTCTAAAAGCCAATGAATAACTTCATCAAGAGGTCTTCTATCTGTTACATCAAATTGAGCAGATTCTTCTGCTTCCTCAGAAGGCTCAGAATATCCGCCAACACTAGTTTTAGAACCTCCACTGATTTGTGAAACACCAAGATGTAACACTCTATCTCTAACTTCTTTTGATTCTCTTGTTGAAACAATCATACCTGTATATGGAACAGCTATTCTTATACAAGCCACTATTTTAACAAAAGTATCATCATCAATACCATTTTCAAAAGCTGATGGATCAATATCATCTGCTTTTCTAATTCTTGGAACACTTATAGTATGAGGGCCAACACCATAAACGGCTTCTAAATGTTCTGCATGCATTAATAATGCCGCAAATTCATATTTATAAGTTGATAACCCATATAAAACACCCAATCCGACATCATCAATACCACCTTCCATCGCTCTATCCATAGCTTCAGTATGATATGCATAATTATGTTTAGGGCCAGTTGGATGTAAGTTTTCATATCTTTCCTTATGATATGTTTCTTGGAACAAAATATATGTACCAATCCCTGCTTCTTTTAATTTTCTATAATTTTCAACTGTTGTTGCTGCAATATTAACATTAGCACGTCTTATTGCACCATTTTTATGATGAACACTATATATTGTTTTTAAAGATTCTAAAATGTATTCAATTGGATTATTAACAGGATCTTCCCCTGTTTCAATCGCTAATCTTTTATGTCCCATATCTTGTAAAGCAATAACTTCTGCTTTTATTTCCTCTTGTGTCATTTTTTTACGAGGAATATGTTTATTCTTAGCATGATATGGACAATATACACACCCATTTACACAATA
>CALUUV010000124.1 GCA_944324055.1 Candidatus Gastranaerophilales bacterium
GATACAGATTTAGAAAAATTAGAAGCAGAAAGAACATCAATAAAAACAGAACAAGATGATTTGAAAAAAGTTATTGATGATAACGTTAATTTAACATTCAAATTATTTAGCTAAGTCCCAAAGGGCATACCCTTTAAAAATATTTTAAAATAAAAAGACTTATGATTATAAACCATAAGTCTTTTTTCTAGATTGATATAATAACTGCTTAAGCAGCTTTTTTACAATTGATTTCAGAGATTAAATATTCAGCAACCCATTCAAAATCTTTATTATTTTGAGCAGCTTTTTTAAGATATTCAACTGAAGGAGTTCCTATTCTGATAAGAGTCATAGCTACAACTCCTCTTTTAACACCTCTTACAACTTGTAATTGGTTAACTAATTCAGGAACTGCTGAACTACCTATATCTACTAATTTATTTTCAATAACGTTTTTGTCTGTGTCATTTAATTTTGATAATAGTTCTGAAACTGTTTGCATATCTTTAACCTCATCTATGTTATTATTTACATTATCATTATAAGGTAAAAAATACGCATATTAAGATTTCCTTATAAAATCTTTATATCTCTACTACGTAGGTAAGATTAATATTTTTCATAAAAACGTTCAAAATAAGCTTGCGGATGCGAACAAAGTGGACATTTTTCTGGTGCAGACCTTGATATTAGTATATAACCACATTTTCTACATTTCCACTGTGTTTCTTGTGTTTTGTTGAATATTTCATCTTTCTCTAATAGTTTAAGCAATTCTGAGTATCTATGTGAATGATGTTTTTCAACTTCAATAATATTAGTAAATAACGCAGAAATAGCTTTATATCCTTCTGATTTAGCTATTTCAGCTGAGTTTCGATATATGTTTTCCCACTCATCTTTTTCGCCTAGTAATGCAGCTTTTAAATTCTCTTTTGTATTTCCTATAAAGAATGGATACTTTGCATTTACTGTCTTCATTCCTTCTGGAATATGTTTAAAGAATAGTTTTGCGTGTTCTCTTTCGTTTTCGGCAGTCTCTAAAAAGATTTCAGCTATTTTTTCATAGCCTTCTTTTTTTGCAATTTTAGCGTACATTGTATATCTGTTTCTTGCCTGTGATTCACCTGCAAAAGCATTTAATAACTCTTGCTCTGTTTTTGAACCTTCTACCATAATATACCCTCCTTTTTATTATGGTATAACCCAAAAACTCTTAATTTTTATTCGACAAATTGGCAATATACTTTGCTATACCTTCACCCATTGAAAAACAGCTAGGGATTATTCTTAATGCCGCTTGTGATTCAAAATCGGTAGATATACAACGTCCTACTACAAATAAATTATCGTAATCAGCTGATATCAATGATTCTATTGGTAGAGAATATCCATTTGTTTTTTCTAATACAGATGAATTCTTTTTACTAGAATGAATATCAACAGGATAATCCGATATTAAACAAGGATTTTCAAATGTTTTTCCTGCTCTTAAATCATCAATTGTATATACATATTTCCCTTTTAATCTGCGTGAAACTCTTACTCCAAGGGTGTTTGCAATAGATGAAATATAAGCATTTTCAAACCCTAAAAGATAAATTTTACAGAAATTAGCTATCCTTAAAATGCTCTGTCTTGCTGATTGTAAGGCTTTTGAACGTTGGATAGGGTCTAACGGGTCTATTTCTGGGTCAGATACTATTCTAGGGCAGTTAAATGCTAGAGAACAAGTCATTCCAGGTATTGTAAACACTTGGAAATAGCTAGTATCCTTGTATTTAAGGATTTTTTTCTTCACTGCATCGTCAAAAAATGGCTTTAATGCCCAATTCTTATCAGTATCCCAAGTATATGCAGTAGATAAATGTATTTGTCCATCTATAATAGCAGATGTTGTAACATTTCTATCTTTATCAAATTCCATAATCCAATTAGAAAATTTTTCTAAATCAATTCCGCTCATTATAAATCTTAGATTATTTGGTTGTAATTCGTTTGGCTTATTTAAAAAATTACAATTAATTTTTTTTGAAAAATTGCAATCGCCTGTCGAGTCTACAACATTATTCGTTTCGATATATACCGATAATATTTCTGAGTTAATTTTAATTGATTTAATGTGATTTTTATCACAAATAACATCTTCTATTTCAGAATCAAATAAAACATCCACATTTGCTTGGTTCATCATCTCATCAAGAGCAATCTTTAATAATTCGGGGTTAAACCAGCCTTTATTCCCGTCAGAATAGGTAACTTGACCTCCAATAGAGGATAATTTTTTAACTAATTTTTTATAAAAATCAGTATTATCTTTTGAAATTGTGTTCATAGCAGGTGTAACAAGACCACCTGTCATTGTTCCTCCAAGGTATGAATTCTTTTCAATGATTAATGTCTTTAGTCCTAGCTTTCCTAATGTATAAGCGCAAGCACATCCTGCTGTACCTCCACCAACAACTATAACATCGTATTTCATTTTTTACCTCTATCTTTTATATATTTAGATGATGAAATTAAGTTTGATGTTTCAACTTCTGTTTTTCTACTATTTATAATCTCATCTGCTGTGCTAGATAAATTTTTGTCTCTGTATGGAATTCCTGCTCTTGTTTTTAATAATCCTAATTCATAATCAGAAAGTGGATTTTTTATTTTTGATTTATTTTTTGAAGCAATTGTTCCAATAGATTTATTATCCTCATTTAATATTTTACCTACAAAATACCCTGTTTCAATCAATGTATTACGAACTAATACAGAATTGGAATATGTTAATAACACACAATCATCATTTGATAATCTATACAACTCATTAATAAAGTCAATACTCCAAAGTTGAGGACACTTATCAGTCGTAAATGCATCTAAAAAGATTACATCATATGGTTCAGTTAATTTCTTGATAGATTTTCGAGCATCATCAACATAAAAGTTAAATTTAATATCCTTTTTAAAATTACAATTATATCGTTTCGATAAATACCGATAATATATATTATGTAAATTGAGGCTATTCTGAGGTTCGTTAATGGTATTTATCCTAAATTTTTGATAAAATTTGCCTATTTTTATCATTTTGGCGTCTAAATAAGGAGCAAATTTTTGATTATCTAGTATAGATTTTAAATAAAAATCTTGTTTGAACTCTTCGAACAAATTCTTGATTAAAATTTCATTAACCCAACTATCAATTTTATATTTTTTGTATTTCCCAACACGTGCATGTTTATTTTTTGGTTTAATTAAATAATCTTTTAATGTGTGGTTTGTTTTTATAAATGGTGATAATAAAATTAAATTTTTATCTATGTCTAAACAATCAAAAGTAATTTTATTTATATCTTTATTAAAATTTAAAAAGGCTTTAGAATTATAGCCAAGTCCATAACAAATATCTAATACTTTTATATCATCTTTTAATACTAAATTAGGGTTAACAAACTTTTCATATGCTTCAGTTAAAGCACCATAACCTGAATGATAAATATCATTAAATTCTTCGCTATATAATCCGACTGATCCATCACCTGTTATATATGGTAAAAAACTATCCATATTTTAATTTTAGCAAGTGGAATTATATAAAACAAATTATTACTTTTTTGTAAAATATTATCAGTATATATCGAATAGAATATTACATATATTTTATTGGTATATATCGTTTCGATTTTATGCTTTTATTATTATTTTATATTTTTATAATTTTTTATTTTTTATTTAGTTATAAATATAAAATAATTATTTAATTATTTTTATTTTTATTTACCCCTAATTCAATTTACCCCTAACCGAATAATTTGAAAGTTCTATCAACGTTATCTTTGATAACAGTTTTTA
>CALUUV010000125.1 GCA_944324055.1 Candidatus Gastranaerophilales bacterium
TTACCATTAATAATGACATCAAAGAGAACATTATCTTTGGTAAGATACTTTTCTTTCTCATAAGTCTCTCCTTTTTAGTTGTAACAGAACATTTAGTTCACTAACTAATTATATTAAATTATCCTCAATAAATCAATAGAAAACCCATGCCAGTAAAAAAGCCTATGAACTTAATCATAGGCTCAAAATTCTTCTATGCCATGTAACAAACACGAGGTTTTGTAAGATTAGCCATTTTCTCTAAACCTTCTTGGATTTTATATCCAGATAATTCCATGGCTTCTTTAGTGGTTAATCCACCATTTTCACCTTTTTCTTCTAATTCCTTTTTTCGCATTTCTTGTTTTACCATTTGACGCTTTTCATAAGCATCGCTTAAATCATCCATAATAGTTCTTTGTGGATAACGAGAAATAATGCCTCGATTTGCAACAATTGCACAACTTCCAGAAGTTTCAAACATAGAACCTCCTTTGATAGGGTAAAGTAACACACAACACACGTTTATACTTTATAAAAGTATTTTTATTATGAGTAATTGCAGTATTTATATAATAATTAACAATATGTAACATATAAAAAGCCTTATATATTTTAATATAAGGCTTTTGGGTTTATAAAATGTTAATTGAAAACATTGGTTCTTTATTTGCTAAACAAGCCGAGCAGAAATCCGTCTCTAACCTTACTGTTGGAGAAAAATCTTTTAAATCACTACCTGTTCGCCCTCTATAATCGTTAGTTAAAAATGGACAAGAAAATACACCATTTTGAGTTAGTAAACGGCCATTAGAGCAATCATATATTCCATTATCTTCTATTTGAGTTAAATCATCAAACGAATTGTTTTCAGCCCATTTTGTTATTTGAACCATTGTATTTTTCAAATCCGCATCAGATATTATTCGTTGAAACTCAGCTTGGATAATTCTTTCATCTTCACCATAGTAATTATTTACACACATTATTGTTGTAAAATCATATTTATCTAAACATTTTAATGCATACATATTTTGTCTATATGCTCCACGAAAACGGACATCATCGTTTCTTGATTCGTCATAACTTGCAAAAGACAATTTAAAAATTATTTGATATTCAGACTCATCCTCTACTTTCTTTAAAAATCTAGCCTTTTTCTCATTAATAAAAGTAGCATTAGTAAATATACAAACATTAGTTCTTTTTAAACATAATCTCAAAATAGCATTAAAATCAGGGTGTGTCATTGGTTCTGCACCTGTTAAATAAATACATTTTAAATCTGATTCTTTTATATCTATTAATGCTTGTTTTATTTTATCTACTTGAATAAAATCTTTGACATTTTTAGTTAATGGGAAATCAATATAACATTTTTTACATCTTTGATTACAATTTTTTGCGGTTAATTCTATAAAAAGATGATTTAATTCAGTAAGTTTACAAACTGGTGCAACTGTTATTCCAGACATTTTAGCCCTCCTTTTTTATTTTTTATATTACAGTTTAAAAATAAAAAAGATATTACCCGAGTGTCTGAACCAGCTGAACTATACGCCTAATTCATCGTTATCTTGAACATCTTCTAATAATTCTGAAGGAATTTCTTTTGATGTTGTAATACCATAATCCTTTAAGGCTTCTACTTGAGAAAATAAGCTTGGGCTATTTTTATTATCCCTTTTGAATCTGTTGATTGTCTTATTAAACTGAGTATTCAATAAATCAAAACGTTTTTTTACATCTAATAAATCATCGCAGAATTTAGCAAATGTTTCATACAAATTTGTACCTGCTTGAACAATTTTATTAACACTTTCTTGTTGTTTCTGTTGTGATAACAATTGATTAACAAGTCTTATTGTTGTTAATAATGCTGATGTTCCTACAATTATTACATTTGCTTTGTACGCTTTATTAATTAAATCATTATCTTCATACAATAGATTTACAGAATTTTCTATCGGAACATACATCAATACAAAATCAGGTTGGTACAAATCATCAGCTTTTTGGTAATTTTTTTCAGCTAAATCCATTATACGCTTTTTTACCTCTGATTTAAATTTTGGTAATTGTTCTTCATTCTGCATACATTCTAAATAGCTTGTTAATGTCATTTTAGAATCAATTATCAAATGACGATTATCTGGTAAATTTAAAACAATATCTGGTCTTATTGTATGTGTTGATTCATCATCACTTATAGATTTTGATACAAATTGTTTTGTATAATGAATACCTTCTTGCATTCCACAAGATTGCAAAATTGTATCCAACAAACCTTCACCATAAGCACCTTTTATATTTTGATTTGAGGTTAATGCATTTGCTAATTGATTTGCTTCTTTAGTTATTTCTGATGTACTTTTCTCTAAATTTGTTATTTTTTCAACTAAAGCTGCTGTATTTTTTATACCCGTTGTATTAAAATCTTCTACTTTGGTTTTGAATTCACCTAATTCTTTTGCTAAAGGAGCAAGTTTTAATTCCAAAGCTTCTTGATGTTGTTTTCTTAAATCTTCTTGTTCTTCTCTTATAGTATTACGCGCTATTTCAGAAAAATCAGATTTTATCATTTTTTCTAAATCACCAAATGTTTCAAGTTGAGTTTTAGCTTTTATCAACTCCTCTTGTGATTTTTTATCGGAATATAATTTAACAATTATCCCTGAGAGTATTGCTCCTATAGAAAAACAAAGAATATTTAAAATCATACACACCAACCAAATATTATAAAGGGCTGAAGGATAAACCTTCAGCCGTATTTAACTTATTAATTATTATTATCTCTTAATTTTGCAACCAATTTTAGGATTTCGATATATAACCAAACAAGAGTAACCATTAGACCGAATGCACCATACCATTCATAATCTTTTGGAATCATATTTCTTGCACCTTGTTCGATAAAATCAAAATCTATAATTAAATTTAATGCCGCAATTGCAACAACTAATATACTGAACCCTATACCAACCATTCCTGATTCAAATATTCCAGGAATACTATAGTGGAAGAAAGATGCAATAATTTGCATTAAATATAAAACTGCAATTGAAACTGTTGCAGTAAATAAGACACTTCTAAACTTATCAGAACATCTTATAATATTTAATTTATACAAAGCTAACATTGAAAACATAGCCGCAAAAGTTCCTGTTACTGCTTGGAATGCAATTCCTGGATACTGTTTTTCAAACATTGCTGAAATACCACCTAAAAATAAGCCTTCACAAGCTGCATAAATTGGAATAAATACTTTATTTCTAGTAAAAGAGATAATTAAGGCCAATACAAAACCAACAATTGCACCAATTGTAGTTAACATCATTGCCTTATCCATAAAACCTGCTAGAAATTGTGACCAAGTATAAAAAGCTGGAACTGCTGCAAATACAAACAATAAAAATGTTTTGTTAATAGTTCCGTTTATAGTCATAGGAGCAGAAGATAAAACTCTTTCATCTGCTTGACCAAAATTATCATTCAAAATTGGATTTGCCATAATACTCTCCTTTTCTTATCAAGAATATTATAACTTATTTATTAGTTTTTTCATATAGGTTAATTATTTCTTAATTATCTAACTCTAACGTTTCCCAAAATACCGAGAACAGTATCTGCTCGTAAATCTCTTGAAGTTGACATTAAACTCGCTGTTGCATTTTGCAATATTTGATAGCGGATAAAATTAGATGACTCTTCTGCTATATCTGCATCTTTTACTGTTGATAAGGAGGATATTAAATTATC
>CALUUV010000126.1 GCA_944324055.1 Candidatus Gastranaerophilales bacterium
AAAATGTTAAAATATTTTTATGGAAAAAAAGATGAGAAAAGCGGGTGCAAGTTATAGTGTTGTTATTCCTAAAGCACTACTTGAAATATTAGAAATAAATCCAGAAAAACATTTAGTTAAGATAGATTTGAAAGATGATAAAATTATTTTGACTAAAGGTAGAGAGTATTTTGATTAAAAAAGACTTTGGTTTCCCAAAGCCTTTTTTATATGTTTAATTAATATATTTATTAATGCAACTTAGAAAAATCAGCGATTCTATCGTAATCTTTCTTTAATGCAGTTAAAAGACCAATTCTGTTATTTTTGATTTTTTCATCTTTATCCATAACAAGAACTTTTTCAAAGAAATTATCGATTTGTGCATTTAATCCGATTAATTGTTTGATATAGTTATCATAATCGTTTGTGAAGCTTACTTCTTTCATACAATCATATAATTTCTTTTCAGCATCATCTACGAATAAGCTTTCGTCAATGTTATCAATAGATGCATCTTTTAGAATTCTGATAATTCTGTTAGCATTTTCTATCATCATTGGATTATCAAGTTTAGCTATCGCATTAACTCTTGCCATGTAGTCTGATAAATTTGAAAGTGGATTATTATTTAAGCAACTTTCAAGAACATCTTTCTTATAATTATCAGCTAAGAATATAACTAATCTTTGAACAAAGAATTCTTCAACATCTTTTTGGCAATCAACTTGAACAGGTAAAAGTTCTAAAGCTGATTTAATAAGATTAGAAATATTTAAGTTTAATTTATTTTCGATAACAGTTTTGATAATACCTAAAGCAGCACGTCTAACACCAAGTGGGTCAGAAGAACCGGTAGGTTTTTTACCTGATGCAAAAACGGCACATATAGTATCAATTTTATCTGCAATACCAACGATTTGACCTTCGATTGATTTTGCAAGTTCGCTATCAGCATTTAGAGGGAAGTAATGTTCTTTAATCCCTTCAACAACACCTTGAGCTTCTCCGTTTAATTTTGCATAATCAGAACCAATATATCCTTGAAGTTCAGTGAATTCGAATACAAGGTTTGTTGCTAAATCTGCTTTACAAAGATATGCTGTTCTAATAACAGTTTCAGAATCTTGACCGTTATTAACTTCTTCGTTTATAGATTTTGCTAATTTGATTAATCTTTGGGTTTTATCATAAACTGAACCCATACCTTTTTGGAATGTCATCCCTTTAAGGTTTTCAACATAATCTTCTAAAGGTTTTTTAGTGTCGTTCTTAACAAAGAAAACCGCATCATCAAGTCTTGCTTTGATAACTCTTAAGTTTCCTGCTTGAATATTTGAGAAGTCATCACCAATGTAGTTTGCGATAGTGATGAATTTGTTTGTAAGTTTTCCATCTTTAAATAATGCAAAATATCTTTGATGAGATTCCATAACAGTAATTGTAACTTCATCAGGAATTGTAAGGAATTCTTCATCAAAGTTACAAACAACCGCTACCGGCCATTCACAAATATATGTAACTTCTTCTAATAAATCATCAGAAATTCTTGTTGTAGCTCCAATTTTTGCTGATTCTTCTTTAGCAAGTTCAACAATTTTTGCTTGTCTTTCGTTTTGATCAACAATTACATAAGCTTTTCTTAATTCATCTTTGTAATCGTCAATATTTTTGATTTCAACAGGTTGAGTATAAGAACGATGACCTCTTGAAAATCTTGATGATTTAATATCTAAAATTTGTACAGGTAATTCTTCATTATTATATACAGATACAATCCATCTGATAGGACGAGAGAATTTTTCGTCGTGGCAACTCCATCTCATAAAGTGTGAGCCTTGAAGTTTTAATATAATATTAGAAATGTTTTCTGAAAGAATAGATTTAGTATCTTTTCCTTTTGTGAAAACTTTTGCAAAAACGTAATCATTTTCTACATATAAATCACTAGGATTGATTCCGTTTTTCTTTGCAAATCCTTCACCAGCTTTTGTTAAATTTCCATTTTCATCGTAAGCAATTTTTTTGATAGGACCTTTAAAAACTTTTTCAGAATCTGGTTGAGAATCTGCCAAGCCATCAATAATAACTGCTAATCTTCTTGGTGTTGCAAGAACATTAATATTTGAAAATTCAATATGGTTATTTTCTAAAAATTTTCCAAAACTTTCCTTTAACTGCTTGATTGCAGAAGGTATAAATTTATATGGTAGTTCTTCTACCCCTATTTCTAATAAATATTTACTCATTTCCTAAACCTCATTTTTAAACTTATTATACATCAAACTAAAAAATTATTCTCTAGGGTATCACCTGTTGGGGAATAGTCATTTTTTATTGGGTTTGTAACATGAAAATGTGCGACGTTGGATGTCGATAAGGAAAAGGAGATATTATGAAGAAAACATTATTAGCTACAACATTATTAGTTGCAATCGCTGCAAGTACAACAGCCTCTCACGCATTTTGTTGGCAAAATTTAAACCCTGCAAACTGGGGCACTTGTCCAAAATGTGAAAAAGTTTGTAAGAAAGATAACTGTGATCCTTGCAAACCAAAATGTAAATGTAAAAAACAAAAATGCGATCCTTGTAAGAAAAATACTTGTGACCCTTGCAAACCAAAATGTGATCCATGTGAACAAAAAGCACAATGTGATCCTTGTCAAAAAACAGTTGCTCCATGTGATAATTGCAAACCAATGCCACAATGTGATGCTTGTGACAAATTACAAGAAGCAACAGAACAATAGAAGCTACTATTATTTTATGAATTACAACGCAACAGTGATAAAATTTATTGCTGTTGCGTTTTGGTTATAAAGATTCTTTTTCTTCTGCTTCCATAATTGCAATAAGCTCATCTTGTTCTAATTTGTCATGAACCTGAGAGTTAATTTCTCCACCGATAAGAATAAGCATTGAAGTAAAATAAAACCAAACCATTAACATTGCAAATGCTGCGATTGTTCCATATACAAAGTTATAAGTATGTAGTTTGTTAACGTAGATTGAAAAACCACCTGATGCAATTAACCATATTACACAGAAAAATATAGTTCCAGGTAATGCACTTTTTCTTTTTAATCTGTCAGACCAACTTACATCAGGGAAAATATAATATTGTAAAAATGCCATTAAGAATAATGCCATAAAAGCAATTGGCCATCTGATAGCAAGTAACATATCTGCAATGTTAGGTGCAAGGTTAATGAATGCAGTTAAAAATCTGATAATTACTTTACCGAAAATGATTATATTTATACTTAAAAATAATACTAAAGTGTTTACTATAACCATTAATAAAGATAAAAATCTTGTATAAATAAAAGCTCTAGTTTCTTCAACTTTATAAGCTCTATTCAAACCTTTAATAATTACAGATAAAGCATTCATTGACATAAATAAAGTTATTAATAAAGCTGCGATAGCAACGGTTGTACCTTTTTGAAATCCTAATACTTGATTAAGTACACTTATAATCAATCTTATTGAGTCATCTGGCATGACTCGTTCCATAAAAATAAATAAAGGATTCATGAAATAGTTCTTACCAATAAGGTTGAATAAAGACATTAAAAACAACATAAAAGGAAAAATTCCAATAACAAGCATATAGCTCATCTCAGCTGCCATACCTGAAAAATCATTATCGATAATAGATTTGACTGTTTTAACAACAAAATCAAAAGCCTTACCCAT
>CALUUV010000127.1 GCA_944324055.1 Candidatus Gastranaerophilales bacterium
TTATTTGGTCTTACAATGTTATATTTAGCTGCAACAAGTAGAATTATTGCACACATAAGATTACTTATTGTTCAAGGTGTATTGTTATTTCTAATTTGTTGTTGCGGAATGGAACATTTAAACTTATTAAATTTTGCATTTTTAACTGTTGAAACTTTAATTGTAAAATCAATTGTTATACCTGCTTTTCTTTATAAAGTTTTAAAGAAAACTCATTCAAATAGAGATGTGGCAGCAAATATTCCTCATTTTTATTGTTTAGTAATAGCAAGTTTGATTTTATTAGCTGGTTTCTTGGTTTCAAATTACTATGTTTCATCAATGAAATTAATATCTCCAATCTTTTTTGGAGTTTCAGCAGCAACAATCATAATAAGTTTGTGGTTAATAACTATTAAACATAAGATTATATCGAATGTAATAGAATTTATTACAATGGAAAATGGTATATTTTTATTATCATTATCTGTTGCTAAGGAAATGCCTATGTTAGTTAATATGGGTGTTCTTCTAGATGTGTTTATTGCTGTATATATCTTAGGTTTATTTGTTAATGTAATTAACAAAGAATTTAAAGATTTAGAAGTATCGAATTTATCAGATTTAAAGGACTATGAGTACAATGATTAATACGATTTTAATATTTCCAATAGTTGCATGTTTGTTAATGTTTATAATTAGAAATAAAGCATTTGATTGTTTTATGGTAAATGCATATGCTCTTATTCATGCATCTATAACAACTCTTTTGGCAATGAATATCGGACGAGAATCTACTCAACCATATTTTGTAGTTGATAATACTAACTTGATATTTTTAATAGTTTTATCATTAGTATTTTTAATGGTTGCTATTTATAATAACGGTTATGTTAAAACATTTAATTACCCAGATAGAAGAATCCGTAATTATTCATTTATGATTTTAATTTTCGTTCTTGCAATGACAGGAACTATTTTAAGTACTGATTTAGGTCTTGCTTGGGTTTTAGTTGAAGCAACAACTTTATCAAGTGCTTATTTAATATACTTTAATAAGTCAAAACATTCTATTGAAGCTGCTTGGAAGTATGTATTTATATGTTCAATCGGTATTGCGTTAGCATTTGTTGGTATAATTCTTTTAAATATATCAACAGGTTCAGTTAATACATTGAATTTTGCTCATTTATATAAATATGCATCTTCATTTGATCATGTTTGGTTAAAATTAGCATTCGTATTTATGTTATTTGGTTTTGGTGCAAAAATGGGGCTTGCTCCTATTCACTTCTGGTTACCAGATGCTCACTCAGAAGCACCTTCTCCTATATCAGCATTATTGTCTGCAGCTTTATTAAATTCTGCTTTTTTAGTTATTGTTAGAGTATTTAAAATAATGACATTAGCAGATTGTGTAGGTTATGCTAGATTTATGTTGTTGATAATGGGATTTATCTCTTTATTTGTAACATCAGTATTTGTTTATCATATTAAAAATTATAAAAGAATGCTTGCTTATTCATCTATTGAAAATATGGGAATATTAGCTATTGGTACTGCATTAGGTGGTCCTGCTTATTACGCAGTTATTTTACATTTGATTGGTCACTCTTTAGCAAAAGGTTCTTTCTTCTTGACATCAGGTAATATATTAGAATTATTTGGTACAAAAAGAATAAAATCAATAAATGGTTTGATGCAAGCTGATGGTAAAACTGCTTGGTTATGGGTGCTTTCTTTCCTTGCAATATGTGCATTCCCAACATCAGTTTTATTTATTAGTGAATTTATAATGATTAAAACAATGATTATGCAAGGTCATTATGTACTTTGTATTTTGTTTGCTCTTCTATTAACAATAATTCTTTATGGTATTGGTAAAGTTGTTATTAAAATGACATTTGGAGAAATCAGCCAAGATAAAGTAAAAATTATAGAAGAAAATAAATCAAAAGTTTCAGTATTTATGTATATTCCACAGTTTATAATGTTAGCATTAGTATTCATTTTAGGTGTTTATGTTCCACCATTTTTGAATAACATAATAAATTGTGCGATAGCAGGTTTTTAATACAAGGATAAAATTATGAATAATTGGTTACTAACAAAAAATAATAAGCGTGTGAATTTATTAGATATTCCAACTCGAGAAATATCTCAATTAAGAAGTGAAATTATTTCTCAAGGTAAAAGACCTGTAGGTTTCTTTGGAAAAGATTGGGGAAATGGTTCAACTAAACTTTTTGTAATCTTAGCAGATGATTTAAATGGTGATTTGTTGATTTCATCAGCAATATTTGGACCAGATGAAAAGTCATATGAATCAATTACTCAAGAAGTTCCAGCTTTCCATATTTTTGAAAGAGAATTTTACGAACAATTTGGAATAGAACCATTAAACCATCCTTGGTTAAAGCCAGTAAGAAAAAATCAAGATAAGTATGAATTTTTTGATATGAAAGGTGAAGAAGTTCACCAAGTTGCAGTAGGACCAATTCACGCTGGAGTTATTGAACCAGGACATTTTAGATTTATGTGTAATGGTGAAACAGTTTATCACTTAGAGATAATGTTAGGTTATCAACATAGAGGTGTTGAAGATATGATGATAAAAAGACCATCGAATCAACTAGCAGAATCTATTTGTGGTGATAGTGTTATTGCATATAATACTGCATATTCTCAAGTTATGGAGTCTTTAAAAGGAATTGAAATTTCAGAAAAAGCTCAGTTAATTAGAAAAGCAGCATTAGAAATGGAACGTGCAGCAATTCAAATCGGAGATATGGGAGCAATTGCTGGTGACATTGCTTATGCTATGGGTTCTGCAGTGTTTGGTGTTACAAGAACTTTAGTTATTAACACAATGTTAGAATGGTCTGGTAGTCGTTTTGGCCGTGGACTAATTAATGTTGGTGGTGTTAATTTTGATATTTCAGAAGATGAAATTAAATTAACTTTGAAAACTTTAGATAAAGTTGCCAAAGATGTTGATAGAATGGCAAAAACTATGCTTAAAAATTCTTCAGTGATGTCAAGATTAGAAAAAACAGGTACTGTAAGTTATGAAAAAGCTAAAGAAATTGGGCTAGTAGGTATGGCTGCTAAGGCTTCAGGTGTACCTTTGGATACTAGATTTGATTATCCTGATAAATGGATGAAAGTATTTAATTTTGAAAAGAAACCATTTAAAGGTGTTGGAGATGTTAATTCCAGATTCAAATTAAGATATAAAGAAGTAAAAGAGTCATTATCAATGATTCGTAAGATTTTAAATAAATTAAAAGATTATAAAAATGAACCTGTTCTTGTATCTTCAAATAATGAAATGGTAAAAGATTCGTTTGTTGTTTCATTAGTTGAAGGTTGGAGAGGTGAAGTTGTTCATATCGCAATGACAGATGGAAATGGTAATTTATCTAAATATAAAATAAAAGATCCATCATTTAATAATTGGTATGGGTTAGCACTAGCGGTAAGAAATAATGGAATATCAGATTTTCCATTATGTAATAAGAGTTTTAATTTGTCATATTCAGGAAATGATTTATAAGGAATAATATATTATGTTTGATACATTAAAATCAAGAATTTATCAAGGAAATCAATTTATACCAGATATTCCTAATGC
>CALUUV010000128.1 GCA_944324055.1 Candidatus Gastranaerophilales bacterium
GAATTATTTTCTACATTCTCATAATCAACAAGATAAGCAATGTCAGAATGTTCTTCTCCGTCTTTTAGATACCTAACCTCAATCCCGTTTTGCAAATAATCCATAAAAATATCATTCTTTTGTACAAGCTCACCTATTTCAAAGTTTTTGAGCTTGTAAATAGCATCTTTTATAGCATCATCGCATAATTTTGAGTTAATACGATATAAAGAATCGAAAAAAACCTCCTCATACAAAGGGCTTGTATAATCTCTTTCAACATCAGGACCATAGATGTGGTTGTACCCCATACCTTGAAAAAGTTCAATTATAGAATTTTCATAACTCGCTTCTGTGAATGTAATTGACATGTAATAATTCCTTATTGTTGATTAAATATTAAATTAGCTATTTTAGCTAGTTCTACACTTCTTTCACTTACTGTATTTTCATCCCAACTTAAAGTATTAATACTATTTACAATTTTTCTTGTATGTTTAATATAAAATTCTCTTTTAGCATTATAATCTTTGCCTGATAATGAATTATTATCATCAACTGTTAAAAGAGTTAAATTACCTATTTTATATGTATAGTCTTTCCTTAAACTTTTATCTGATATATGTTCAATAGTTTCATTATCATAATCAATTTTATTATGAGGATTATAGTACTCTTCTATTTTTGCTAAAATATAGCGATCCAAAGAATTATTACTGAAATCTTTCTTTGAAAATTTACTAATAAATTCTTGTTCAGTTACTTCCAAATCTTCACAATTTAAATCTTTTAAAATATCATCAGTTGATTTATATTGTTCAGTTGTTATTTTATATGCAATTTTGTTATAAATGTTTTCTTGTTTATTGGCTTGCCCCTGGATAATATAATTATATCTTATGGTAATATTCAATATTGATTTTAAAACTTTTTTTAATGAATATTTATCAGTTTTCATTAATGCCAAAAGAATCATATAATGTTGTTTAACTTTAGGCAAGTATGTTAATATTTTTAATAATTCTTTAATTTGCTTATCATCATGATCAAAATTTTTAATTTTTTTATATATTTCTGATGATTTTTTAATTTCACGAACATAACTAAATGCCTTTTCTCGAGATAATATACTTGAAGAAATTTTTCTATAAGTTCTTTTCATTGGAGTTTTAGGGAAATTTCTAGAGTTCCAGTCAAGAGCAATAAAATTAGTTATATCATGATTTTCAATGTTAGAAATAATCTGTTGTATATCATCTAACATACTTATCTCATATTCTTGTCCCGCCTTAGCCAATAAATGGTTCTTTAATAAATCATATGCCGTCAATTCAATCGACCTAGAATTTAATGTCTCAAATAATAGATATGCATTTTCAGATTTTGAAACTTGAATTGTAGTAAAAATTAATTTATTAACAATATTATTCTTAATAAATTCAAGAACTTTTGTAGAATTAAGAGGAACAATATGTTTTTTAGCACTTTCATAATAATATTTTAAGCATTTGTATATTCTTTTGTTAGTCTCTAAACAATTTGGTTTAGGAACATTTTTAAAAATTTTATAAGTTGAAATATTACAAATGTCTTGGAAATATTCTTTATTATTATAATTAAGTGTGATTTTATTGTAATATTTTAGATCTTCCGCTTTTTTCCCGATATATTTTTGCATAAGAATGTTTAATTGTTCATGAATGTTCTCTTGTTCTTCAAGATTATGAGTATTTTCTGCATGTTCAGATAAAAGATATAAAATAGCTAGTAAAATAAGGCTAATTGTTGTAAGTCTTTGTTGTCCATCAATTATACTTATTTCTGTTTCGTTTTCCTGTAACACCAGAATTCCTACATAATGAGAATGGTCAACTGAAATAATATCTTCCCATAATAATTCCCATTCATCATTTGTATTACTCCAAGAATAGTCTCTTTGATATTTTGGTACTATATATTTTTTGCTATTATCAATTATGTCTTCAAACGATAATGTTGCAGGTGTAAAATTTTCTTTTTTCATATTATATAATCTCCTCTTTTACTGACATCAATTTCACCGGACATGAGTTTTGGCAAAAGCGTGTCACGTAGTTGTTTTAGTTTTTCATTTTCTATTTGATTATTTTTAATCAATTCAAACAAATATCTTGTTTTAAAATGATATTCTTTAATTTTATTTATATTTTTATGGACTAATAAATCCTTTATAAGAACTTGACTTATATTTTGTTGTGCGGAACCAATTGCTAAAGTTTTAATTCTTTCTTTTGAAAGTTTAATATATTCATAAATATACGTATAAGGATATTTTTCATTTGGTATAATTGCACAAATGGCCTGATTACAAGTCATTTGTTTACTTATTATTGCATACTCTCCTACAGTAGCTCCATACATAGCTAACAACACACTATATGGAGGTAATAATTTAGCTGATGATTTTTCTATTGCCAATTGATTAATTTTTTCTTCTGTTTCAGTAATAAATGTCCCATTTAATTCTTTTGATTTAACCCAACAAAAAGAACCATTAGTATAAAAATTTAGATTTTTTCTTGAGGGAGTTCCCCCTGAGGTTGTAGATATTACTTCAGATAATTTAATACAATCTTTATCTTCTAAAAACAAGTCATTAAATAACAAATCTGCTTGCTGTTCTAAATTTTGATTAATCTTATTATTCAACTCAATCTTATCATCCAAACTCGACAACACACGAGCTATCTTCTCTTGAGTTTCTAATGGCGGAAGTTCTAACTCTAAATTTGCAAGGACATCAGCTTGAACCCTTTGTCTGCCTGAGGAACCAACCATAGATTTTATTGCAATTTCTCTAATTTTTGGACTTGTTACTAAATAATAAATGAAATTTTCATCAGAAATATTATCTCTTTTTCTGAAAACGATGTATTCTGTTGAACCAAAAGCAATTTCATCATCTTCTAAAATATTTATTTTTGAAGTTTTTCCATTTTCAAGGCAAGGTGTTATTCTTGCCATTATAGTGTCCCCATTTTTAAATTTTACTCCACCATTATATGGTGCGCATTCATATTGGCAAACATCTCTACAAAATGGTTGTAAATTTTCCATTGCTATCTTTTTGGCAACAGTCCCTTTTGCTAATGTCTCTCTAGGATTAAATTCAATAAAATCAGATAATTTATAAGTTTTCCACTCTTTAGAGGTCATTTTCTGGTGCCTCCAATTTTAATTTTGCTTGGTTAGCTATTTCTGTTTTGATTATTTCTTTTTGTTTTTCATCTAATCCAAAATCCAAAACCCAAGTATCAAGAATTTCGTTAATATAATCTAAGTCAATTTTATATGTTTCTACTTCGTCATCCCCAAGAGGTCTTTCTGTAAACATATCACATGGATTTTTAGAATTTACTATATTTTGATATTGCTTTTTATATTCATCAAGAATTTTCTTCATTCTAATATAAGAATTGCAAGCTTCATTTTTTATCAAATT
>CALUUV010000129.1 GCA_944324055.1 Candidatus Gastranaerophilales bacterium
AAAAATAACTAAAATATATAATGTAGATAGTGAAGGTTAAATTAAATGAAAATGTTAGAGAGATTAAAAGACTTGGAACAACAGTATGTGTTCCTCAGATGGGTTACTGGGAACGAATACGGAAAAATTGAATACGTTGGAGATGACTTCATTGAATTTTCTATCATTGATGTTGATACAATGGAGTACAGAGAAACTATTCTATTAAATTCTCAACTTGTATTGGAACTTACATTTGGAGGAGCTGATGTAGCAAGAATTATCGCTGAAAGATCATCTCAATTACCATCTATTGGCGAAAATTAATCGGATTATATTTCCCCCACCATTTAGATGAATATATTTACCTCTATAGCCTAAATAAATTATATTATGATATAATTTATTCAGAGGTACTATATATGAATTTGATGCATCTTTTAAAAGACCCGCCTATTCAAATAATCTTAACTGTATTTACTTCCAGCTTAGTATATACTATTAAGAGTTATTCGATGCTGGGGAAAGAACTTAAACAATTAAATACATCTATCCAACCGTTTGAAAAAGGTAATATTTCATACAAGTTTGAAGAATTTAAACATGCGATGTCTTCTAGTAAGCTAGCTGCTAAACCTTGGGAAGATTTTAAAAACACTCTTGTATTCTCTGAAAATATTGCATACCAAGATAGCGAAACTGAAGAGTTAGATTATGACTCTGTATCTGATGCGATGTCAGATATTCAAACAACGGCTGATGCATTAGATTATTTTAATGAAGATACATTAGCTTTTGCTCATTATAATAAACATATTATTGCACTTGCTCCAACACTACTTACCGGTTTTGGACCTCTGTTTACATTTATTATGATTGGTACTGCATTTGGGATGCTAGACTTCTCAAGTACACAAGCTCTTACTAAATCTATTGCTGGATTCGTTGGAACCATGCAAGTTGCAGCGATGTGTTCGGTATTCGCTGTTGCATCTGCAC
Organism: Candidatus Gastranaerophilales bacterium; assembly: GCA_944324055.1. GTDB lineage: Bacteria > Cyanobacteriota > Vampirovibrionia > Gastranaerophilales > Gastranaerophilaceae > UMGS1585. The sequence goes on from CALUUV010000129.1 coordinate 979, forward strand.
TTATTTTTATGAGTGTTGATAAATTCTGGTTCTCTAAATCAATTCTTCCAGCAATTGCAAAAGTTCAAGGAAAAATTACAGATTTATTCTCTACAATCTCTAGTGAAAAATTCCTTATTGATTTATTGAAAACAACTAAAACTCAATCTCATGAAAGTTCTAATGTTTTGAAAAATTTACCAGCAAACTTCGCTGGTTCTATCAAAAAGGATTTAACAAATATTGTTGTTCCTTATCTTGATAGTGTTATATTCGGAATTAATAACCTTAATAAAACTATGGAGAAAAAATCTGCAGGCGGTGACGACGATTTAAGCGGTTTATTCTAATAGGTATTTTTAATGGCAAGAAAGAAACAAGCAGAAGCAGAAGAAAATATATTTTGGGTAACAATGTCAGACTTGTTCCTTGGTATGTTCATGGTTTTTGCAACTTTGTTCTTCGCATTCGTTACCAATTCTGGACAAGGAAGCCAAGCAGCACAAGAAGCTACATCGGAAATGGTTCAAGAAGTTGTCCAAGAGATGGAAAAACAAGACATCAAAGTTAAAATGATTGATGAAAATAAACCGGAAGAAACTAAACCAGAAGATAAAGATAAAGTCCACGTTGAAATGGACCCTCAAACAGGTTTAGTAAGAATCTCTGATCTTGAATTATTTGATCTTAATAGCGCAGAACTAACTCCACATGGTAGAGCGTTCTTAAATAAATTTATTCCTGTATATTTTGATTCTATTTATAAAAAAGAACTTTCACAATATATTTCAGCTGTTGTAATTCAAGGACACACTGACTCTACAAACTTTAGAGGAAATTATTCTGTTGAACAACAGTATATGAAGAATATGAATCTTTCTATGAATCGTGCTTACAATGTTGCAAACTTTATTTTTGTTAAATGCTCAAGTAAGCCATATCAAAAGGATTTAACACATACAATCAAAGTAGAAGGAGCAAGTTCTTCCAGACCAATTATTATTAATGGGAAAGAAGATAAAACTAAAAGTAGACGTGTTGAGTTAAGACTTATGTTGAAAAAACCAACAGGAGATGTTTTAACTGAATTTTTAACTAATGGTGCAAATTATGAAGACATTCGATAAAGAACTTATTTTAGAAACTATTAATATGATTAAATTACACAATCTTGATATCAGAACCGTTACTATGGCGATATCATTAAGAGATTGTATGGATAGAGATATAAACAAAGTATGCGACCGCATAAGAGAAAAAATTATGCGCCACGCTAAAGATTTAATTAAATACGCAAATGAGATTGAAAACGATTACTCTATTCCTATTGTTAATAAAAGAATTGCAGTAACTCCTGTTTCTATTATTGGAGAATCTTGTGATAGCTATGATTACGTAAAAATAGCTAAAACTTTAGATGATGTTGCAAATACTATTGGAGTTGATTTTATTGGTGGATACTCTGCTCTTGTTGAAAAAGGATGGACAAGAGGTGATTTAGCACTTATTGAATCTATCCCAGAAGCACTTGCTCAAACTAGCAAACTTTGTTCATCTGTTAACGTTGCATCATCAAAAGCTGGGATTAATATGGATGCAGTTCTTAAAGTTTCTGAAATTATTAAAGAAGCTGCATTATTAACAAAAGATTCTGACGGAATTGGCGCTGCTAAATTCGTTGCGTTCTGTAACTCTGTAAATGATAACCCATTTATGGCAGGTGCTTTTTGCGGTTACACTGAACCTGAATGTGCTTTAAATGTTGGTGTTTCAGGTCCTGGGGTTGTTAGAGCTGCGATTGAAAGTTTACCTAAAGATGCTAATTTCTCTGTATTAGCTAATACTATTAAACAAACAGCTTACAAAATTACTTCAACAGGAGAACTTGTTGGACGTCAGTTAGCTAAAAAATTAAATGTTCCTTTCGGTGTAATTGATTTATCTTTAGCACCAACTCCTGCACCTGGTGATAGTGTTGCTGGTATTTTCCAAGCAATGGGACTTGAACATGCCGGAGCTCACGGAACTACAGCTGCTCTTGCTATGCTAAACGATGCTGTTAAAAAAGGTGGTATTATGGCAAGCTCTTATGTTGGAGGATTGTCAGGAGCGTTTATTCCTGTATCAGAAGATGCAGGCATGATTGAAGCTGCAACAAAAGGAGTGCTAACTTTTGACAAACTTGAAGCTATGACATCAGTTTGCTCTGTTGGGCTTGATATGATTGCAATCCCTGGAGATACTCCTTCTACTACAATTGCAGGTATTATTGCTGATGAAATGGCTATTGGTATGATTAACAAGAAAACAACTGCCGTTCGTGTTATCCCTGCTGTTGGAAAAACTGTTGGAGATTCTGTTGTATACGGTGGACTTTTAGGTGAAGCTCCTATTATGAAAGTTAACTCTTTATCTTCTGCTGATTTTGTAAACAGAGCCGGAAGAATCCCTGCACCATTACACAGCTTAAACAACTAGGG
>CALUUV010000130.1 GCA_944324055.1 Candidatus Gastranaerophilales bacterium
GTCCGTAATCTTGCGGATTTACTACTGTTGATTAAATCTGAAAATTAAGCCAAGTCTACTCTGTAAATGTATATAATTATTATTTACTATGTATCATATTTTTTCAATCCTTGAATTTGAAAAACGACATAATTTGTTACAATATTATATATAATTCAATAATGACATAGAATTTGAGACTTGAAACACTTGCATACTAGCTTGATAAGCATATTGACTTGTGAACCAATCACTTACTGCTTGTGTTAAATCTATATTTTGCATGTCGGAAACTTCGCCTTTTAGATTTAGTTCAGTATTGTTTAAGGCTTCGTCTGTCATTTCTAATTTATTTGTTATACTTCCAAGGCGACTGTTTATTCCTGCCATATTATTTATTGATTTGTCAAAATTATCTAATAAGCCATTTATTGATTCATAGCAGGCATCTATTTCTGATGCAATTTTATCTTTTTCTGCTTGGGTTGCATTTTCTGGAAGGTTTTCTTGCTCTTCTAATTTGCCTATTGTGTCCTTCAAATTATTTCTTAAATCTATTAAATCTCCCATTATTCCTGAAGAATTCCCGTTAATATCGCTTTCTCCAAATGCTTCAATTCCTGTGACATTAACTGTTTGGAAAACTCCTTCACTAATTTCTAGTTTTCTTTCCCAAGCTCCATCTTCTGGGGTTCCATTGTATTTTATACCGGCAATTTCTCCATTATTATCATATTGTATTGTGTATGGTGGTGTTTTAGTATTAGTACCGCCATAAATATAGTTCCCATTATGTTTTGTATTTGCCATATCAACCATTGATTCAATTATCAAATCAATTTCTGTTACAACATTATTTAAATCATCTTTATTGTATGTTCCATTTGCTGCAATTGTTGCCAAATCTTTTGCCCGTTGACTTTTATCTATCAAATAATCTATTGTATCGGTTGATTGATTTAATTCATTAGTTAGCGATTGTATATTTGATGTCCATCCTTCTATTCGATTTAATTCTCTATTAGAGTTAATGATATTTACTGATTGGATAGGATCATCTAAAATTGAATTAATTTTTTTACCTGTTGATAGTTGCTCAGTTAATTTTGCATAATCAGCATAGCTTTTTTGCATGTTGAATACTAAATTTGAGCTAAGTGATGTAGAAGTTACTCGATTTATCATAATAGTTACTCCTTATTCCCCAAGATGTATCAATGTGTCTAGTAATGAATTGCAAGTATCAAAAACTCTTGCTGATGCCGAAAATGCAGTTTGGAATTTTACCATATCTGCTAATTCTTCGTTTAAATCAACTCCTGTTTGTTGCTTTATTTTATTATCTAGGGATTGTACTACCGCATCTTGAGCTTTGGAAATATTTGTTTTTGATTCTGTTGCTGACGCAATCTTTCCTATAATGCCATTATAGTATTCACTAAATGAAATATTCCCGATACTATCAAAACCACTTGTATTAGTTTCATTCTTTGTGTTTATCATTGAGATTACGTTTTCTGAATTCCCAAGAGCATTTATATCTGGGTTGTTATCTGCAAAATATGCTGTCGCTATTTTGTTATAACCGTCTTTCTCTTTTAATAAACTGTTTACTGTAATATTTTGGGCTGTGATAGTATCGCTACCATCCTTGGTTGTGAATATTTCATAACTATCTAGGTTTTCATTTGATAATTGGATTGTACCGTTTTTATTTTCTAAATAATATGCTCCTTCCCTTGTTTGAATCTCATTAAAAACATCTGCTATTGATGATGCTAATTTGTCTAAATCTGATATAACTGTATCAACATTTGTTCCGTTATTGCTTGAGTTTGAATTAAGAATTCCTGCAATAGAACCTGTTTCAAATTTGTTATTAACATTTTGGATTATAGTATCATTATTTTTTTCTATACAAATTACTGCGTTTGATTGGTTATTATTTTCAACACCATAATTTGAACAATAATCGTTATATTGTTCTGCTGTTTTAACTCCAAAAGTTCCTTTTACTTCTGAACCGCTTACTAATTTTATTCCACTAAGACTTAAATTTACTGTTCCATTTTCTTGAATATCTTCTTCAAAATTTCCGTATTTAGAAATCTCTTTTAATAATTGATCTCGTTGGTCTAATAAATTATTATTTTCCAAACTTCCAGTTTGAGATGTCATTAGCATATTATTTATTTTTGCAAGTTGTTCAAGATTTTCGTTTAGAGAATTAACTTCTTGATAAATTTTTGATTTTTCTAATGATGCTTGAGATTTTCCATCTCCAACATTTTGATTTTTTAATTCAGTTAAATCTGATGATAATTTATTTATCTTATCTGTTAGAGCTGATGCTGCATCAATAAAACTTATTCTTGCAGTTTTATCAGAAGGATTTTTGTTTAAGTTATCAAGTGAGGTATAAAAATTCTCAAGTTCTGTATTGAGTCCTTTTCCCTGTAATTCATCAAACATATCTGCAATATCGGATAATGATTCTGCTTGAGTGTTGCAATATGATTGTTCACTTATTTGGTTTCTATAATATGAACCTAAAAATGTAGTTGTATATCTTGAAACACTTATTAATTCAACTCCATTACTCGAATTAACTTGTGTGTTTACATTATTATTTATAGGAGTTCCAATAACTGAAGTTCCCAAATTAACTTTTTGTTTTGAGTAGCCTTCAGTATTCATATTCGCAATATTATTAGAAACAATGCTTATAGCTGATTGATTTACTCGTAATGCTGATGCTGATATATTTAAAGCTGAGAAAAGATTACCCATTTTTATCTCCTTTATGCTTCTTGAACAACAGTACTTAATACAAAGTTTTCTGATTCTGATTGACCTTTTGAACTGTAATTAGTAGTTTTTGATTGGCATAATTTTATTATTAGGTTTAATTTGTTATCAGTTAAAATTATTCCGTGTTTGATAAGTTCAATATTGGTCTTTTCAAGAGCATTTATTTCTTTTGCCAATATTTTGATTTCAACTCGTTGTTGTTCAAGTTTTTCAACATATTGTGGATGTTTAAGTTTTGCATAACTGATTAATGAAGAAATATTAGGGAATTTTTTTTCGGTAATATTTAATCTTTTCAAGCCGATTATTTTGATAAAATCAACAATTTTAATGATTTTACTATCTACTTCCTGAAGATTAGTAATATCATTTTTGATAAGGATTATTTTTTTTGCAGAATAAAGTTGACGCAATTGTTTATACAATGCAATTTCTTTATCCATTAATCCTATTAATGAATTAAAGTCCATACCTGCCTCCGTGGCTTTCTTATTAATGCTATGTAATACTCCTCATATCCTTATGAGAGATGCGATGTGCAATGCTTTCTTTTAATTAAATATCCTTTTTTAATCAAAAAATTACAATGCGGTAAATGTATATACACATTATTTACTATG
>CALUUV010000131.1 GCA_944324055.1 Candidatus Gastranaerophilales bacterium
GATAAAATAAAAGAAGTCGAAAATAAATTGTCCAAGTTTGGAATCTTGGATGTATAGAAAAGAGGTAACCATGAAAAAGGGAATCCATCCTGATTATAAAAAAACTGTTATCAAATGTGTATGTGGTAACGAAATTGAAACAGCATCAGTAGTAGATAATCTAACAGTTGAAATTTGTAACAACTGTCACCCATTCTATACTGGTCAACAAAAAATCCTTGACTCTGAAGGTAGAGTTGAAAGATTCAAAAAACGTTACGGACAAAAATAGTAACAGATTGGTTAAGATTTTACAAAAAGAACCTGAGGAAATATTCTCAGGTTCTTTTTTATGTAGCAAATTATAGATTTATGTGTTTTGTATAGAACATGCTAGCAAGTATTTTAAATACTACATATTTCTCGTGCAAAAATTTATCATCAGGTTCAATTAAGTCAGATAAATTGAACATGTTAAATTTTAAAGGTGTTGATAAGACTCCTGATTCTGATGTGTTTGAATCTTATGCTCATAAAAAAATTCAGGAAGAGAAAATAAAAAAAGAAAAAGAACGAGAGCAAGCAATAAAACATTATGGCAAATATAATGTAACGGAGTTGAATAACTTATATTCTATTGCTCAAAATGGGGATGATTTTGAGAAGATGTATCAAATTAAACAAGCTTTATATAATATTTTCCCAAAAAGAATTAAGGCAATTGAATCAAAAAAATTAGGAGTAATAGATACTCCGATGATAGCACAACGTTTTCTAAAAGAAAATGAAAGTAAGGCAATAAGTGAATATTTGCATTATTATCCTCATAATGCAAAATTAAGACAAGGTTTATATGATGATGAAGAACTACCTGAAGCAATTCAGCATATAGATAATGTAATAGATAAGTCGGATAGATTAAAAGAAGATGCAATTGTATATAGGGCAGTTGCAGCTTATGATGAGGATTCATTAGATTTTATAAGAAGTATAAAAAAAGGTAATACTATCAAAGACAAATCTTTTGTATCTGTTGCGAAAACGGTTGATACACAATTTAAATGTTTTTTAAATCGACCAAATTCAGTTGCATTAAGAATAAAATTACCTAAGGGTACAAAAGGTTTAAATATAAACTTTTCTGAGTTTTTACTTCCTAGAAATAGTCAAATTAAGGTTGTTGCATATGATGAAAAATATGCAATTGCAGATTGTGAATATATATTGCCAGAGAAAATTTAATATAACTTTATAAAGAGTCAATTTTTATTTTCAATTTATTTTTAATATAGTATGGGAATTAATAGTATATCAGAACAAAAATCTAATATAGATTTTCAAGCTAATAATGTTCAGAATAATAACAGAAGATATTATATAAAATCAAATGGAGTAGATAATACTCCACAGTCTGATACCGTTCAGATCTCAAATAAAAAAGACACTGTTAAAAAAGTTGCAATAGGCGCTGCAATTGTAGGAACTGCTGTTGGATTATTTTATTTATTAAGAGGCAAAAAACCTCCTAAAAAAGTTATGGAACAGGCAGCAGATACCATTGCTGATACAAAGCCTAAAATGGAAATAACAGAAGAAGCAAAGAAAATATATGATGATGTAGCTTCAAAATTCCATAAAAAAACAAGAGTCACATCAGAAACAATTGAACAAAATATAAAACCAAAAGAAAAAGCAGGTTCTTGGTCAAGTGATGATATGAAAGAGTTCTATACTAAACTTGAAAAAGAATCAGATGCAAAGATTGCCGCAGAAAAGGCAGCGAAGGAAGCTGAAGAAAAGGCTGCCAAATTGGCCGCAGAAAAAGCAGCCAAGGAGGCTGAAGCAAAGGCTGCAGAAAGGGCAGCCAAGGAGGCAGCAGAAAAAGCAGCTAAAGAAGCTAGGTATAATGAATTACGTCAATATAACGTTACAGAACTAAATGAAAAGTATGTCAAACTTACTAATGAACGCAAATGGAAAGAAGCAAGTGATGTTGAATCTGTATTATATGAAAAATTACCAGACAGATTAAATATTTTGAGAGATGTACCTAAAACAGAGATCAATACTCCATTAATATCAACTTTTGCTACAAAAGAAGAATATAGTGCAATATGTCAATATATAGACTGTTGCCCATTCAATAAGGCATTAAGAAATGGTAAATATGACGGTAAAAAATTACCGAAAGCAGTTCAATTGATGGATAGTGCGATTGAAAAAGCTCAACCATTAAAACAAGATGCTTACGTTTATAGAGCTGTTTCTGCAGGCTTGTCTCGGGATGATATAAAATTTATGGAATCAATAAAAGAAGGGGCAATTATTACAGATAAAGCATTTGTTTCAACAGCAAAGGATGTTGATGCTCAGTTTAAACATTTTTTAGCTTTTGGAAATTCAATGGCATTGAGAATAAAATTACCTAAAGGAACAAAAGGCTTGAATATAAATTATTCTGAATTTGTTTTACCAAGAGGAGCACAGATAAAAGTTAATAAAATTGATCGAGTAAATGGTATTGCAGATTGTGAATATATATTGCCTAATAAGGCTTAATAATTTTACATATCCTCTTTTTCTTGTTAATATAGTTAAAAGATAAAGAGGGGGTAGGATATGGAAAATAGTAACAAGCCACAGGTTAAATTAATTGCAAAACCAGATAATTTATTGAGAACAATTTATACCGCTTGTAGAACTTGTTATAGTGCTGATTCTCCATTGAATATTTTTGATTGTGATGCTGATGAAGAAAAAATGCTTAAATTAATAAGCAGAGTTGTTTCATCAGGTCATTATTCAACAATTGAACATATACAAGTTAGTTTTGCAATCTCTAATGTTTCAAGAGCTTGTACTCACCAGCTTGTAAGACATCGTCATATGTCTTTTTCTCAAAAATCTCAAAGATATGTTAAAGAAAAAGGCCAATTTGATTATATTATCCCTCCAACCATTGAAAGAAACCCTGAATTGAAAGCTAAGTTTGAAGAATTTATGGGTGAAATTTCTAAAAAATATCTTGAATTTACAGAGGCTGGAATTCCTGCTGAAGATGCAAGATTTGTTCTTCCAAATGCAACTGCAAGCTCAATGGTTGCATCATTAAACTTAAGAGAACTTATACACCTTGCTAATTTAAGATTATGTACAAGAGCTCAATATGAAATCCGTCTTTTAGTAAAAGCTATGTGTGACGCATTAGTGAAAGAAGAGCCTTGGTTAAAAGATTATCTTGTTCCAAAATGTGAAAGATTAGGCTTCTGTGATGAAGATAAATGTTGTGGCAGAATGCCTAGAAAAGAGGAAGTTTTGAATGTTAAATAAAACAAAATACAAATTGTATATTTGTTTTAGTTTAGTATTAGTTTTATTTATAACTACTCTTTTTGTATTTAA
>CALUUV010000132.1 GCA_944324055.1 Candidatus Gastranaerophilales bacterium
AAACAAGTTGCAGTAATTGTTCCAACAACAATTTTGGCATTACAACATTATCAGACAATATCAGAAAGATTTAAGCCATATGGAGTTAATGTTGAATTATTATGTAGATTTAGAAGTACAAAAGAACAAAAAGAAACTCTAAAAAATATGGCATTAGGAAGTTGTGATGTTGTAATTGGTACTCATAGGTTACTTCAAGATGGTGTTACTTTTAAAGATTTAGGCTTATTAGTGATTGATGAAGAACATAGATTTGGAGTTAGACATAAAGAAAAATTAAAAGAATTTAGAGAAAATATTGATATAATTTCAATGTCAGCAACTCCGATACCAAGAACTTTGTATATGTCTTTATCTGGAATTAAAGATATGTCAGTAATTAATACACCTCCTAAAAACAGACTTCCTATAAGGACATTTGTTGGTGTTTATAATGACAACATTGTAAAGAATGCAATAGTTCATGAGTTAGATAGAGATGGACAAGTTTATTATTTATATAATAGAGTAGAAACTATTGAAGAATTCAGATTAAAATTAAAAGAGCTAGTTCCAAACGCAAGAATTGCAGTTGGCCATGGCCAATTATCTGAAAAAGAGTTGGAAGAAGTAATCATTGCTTTTTCAAATCATGAATACGATATATTATTATGTACAACGATTATTGAAAATGGCTTGGATATCCCAAATGCTAATACAATGATAATTCATGATGCAGATAGATTTGGTCTTGCTCAGCTTTATCAATTGAGGGGTCGAGTTGGTCGTTCAGAACGTCAGGCTTATTGTTATTGTTTATATAAACCAAATAAAAATATTACCAAAGAAGCAATGCAGAGATTAACTGCGATAAAAGAGTTTACAACATTAGGTAGTGGATATCAAATTGCAATGCGAGATGTTGAGATAAGAGGGGTTGGTAATATATTAGGTACAAAACAACATGGTCATATGGTTAATGTTGGTTTTGATACTTATTGTCAATTATTAGAAGAAACAGTTAATGAGTTAAAAGGTGAGGTTGTAAAACATAAACCTCCTACAATAGTTGATATAAATGTAACAGCATATATCCCAGAAGAATGGGTTGGTTCAAAAGAACAAAAAATGATTGAATATAAACGTTTAGCAGATGTTCATAATGAAACTGAGTTGAATTATATTGTATCTGAATGGAAAGATAGGTTCTCAAAAATTCCAGAAGAGGTTGATAATCTTATTAAGCTTGTACAAATTAGACTTATGGCTACAAAAGTAGGTATTACATTAATTCGTGAAGCTATGAATAATATAAGAGTTTATACTCCTTTTACAAAAGAGGAATGGAGAATTTTAAGTATAAAATTACCTAAGAATATTGTTAAAAATATTCAATGGACACCTGCTCCAAGTAGTTGTCAGGAGGCAACATCTATTTTATTAATAAATAATTCTATTATGAATTTTAATGAATTATTTAACATGTTGTATGATTTGTTCTATGATATAGATAAAATTAGTTACGAATACGAAACACGAGGATAATCAAATGAAAAAAGTTCTATTAACAATGTTAGCGTCTGTATTTTTATTAACAGGCTGCAATACTCAAAAAGATGTTATTATCAAGGTTAATAATAAGCCAATAACACAAAGTCAATTTGATACTGAGTTCAAAAAGGTAGCAAGTAATGATACATTAGCTAAAATGGGTATTGAGATTCCTCAAGATGATAATAACTTTATGTATTTAATGATAAAAGATAAGGTTGTAAATGAGTTAATTGTAAGAACTTTAGTAGATCAAGAAATTGCAAAAAGACATATCAAAGTTTCTAATGCAGATATAAATAATGAATTACAAACAATGATAGATAAAGTTGGCTCAAAAGAACAATTTAGTGCAATATTAAAACGTAATGGTGTATCAAACGAACAATTTAAGAAAGATTTAAAAGAAGAAGTAAAAGTTAAAAAACTTGTTAATATGATTGAAAATGTAAAAATTTCAGATAAAGATGCTGAAGTTTTCTACAAAAAGAATACAAAGAAATTTACTTATCCTGACAGAGTAAGAGCATCTCATATTTTAATATTGGCAAACCCAATGGAGATTGCAAGCAAGATTAAATCACAACCAGAAAACAAAGATTTATCAGATACTGTATTAAAAGAAAAAGTAATGGCAGAAATGCAAACAAGATATGCAAAAGCTTTATCAATACAAGCAGAATTAAAGAACTTACCAGATAATTTTGAAAAAACAGCAAGAGAACAATCAGAAGATGTTGCAACTGCTAAAAAAGGTGGAGATTTAGGTTTCTTTGCTAAAGCTGATATGGTAGAACCATTTGCAACTCAAGCATTTTCTCAACAACCAAATACAATAAGTCCGGTAATTCAAACACAATATGGATACCATATTATAAAAGTTACTGATAGAATGGCTGCTGGTCAAGAACCATTTGTAAAAGTAAAAGATCAAATCAAATTATATTTACAAACAAAAAGACAAATGGTTATATTAGAACAATTAATCAATCAAATGAAAGCAAGTGCGAAGATTGAATATGTAAATGAAAGCTATAATCCTGTAAAAATTCAGGAAAAATTAAAAGAAATGGCAAAACAGAGACAACAAGCTGCAGAAACAGTAAATCCTGAAAAATTTTCAGCAGCTCCAAAACAATAGATAATTATGAGAGTATTAAAAAAAGAAACTACGAATAATAAGAATGAACTCCTACTTCTTGGGGGTTCATTCTCTATGAATCCAATATTAGTTGTTGGTGTAGTTCATGGTGATGAGCCTCAAGGAGAATACTTAATAAATAAATATTTAGAAGAAGTTGATGAGTCTGGCATGTTATTTATACCAGAATTGAATCCTGATGGTAAAGATAAAGGGACAAGAGTTAATTCAAACGGTGTTGATATAAACAGAAATTTCCCAACAAAAAATTGGGAGTTGTCTAGTAAAGATAATTATTATGGTGGAGATTCTCCTGCAAGTGAAATTGAGACAAGATTTTTGATAGATGTTATAGAGGAATATAAACCTAGCTTGATTTTGACTCTTCATACTCCATATAAAATAGTAAATTATGATGGGCCTGCAAAAGAGGTTTCAGAAAAGATTTCAGAGATAATCGGATATCCTGTTGAAGAAAGTATTGGTTATCCAACCCCAGGTAGCTTTGGAACTTACGCAGGTGTAGAAAGAAATATTCCAACAATAACATTAGAAATGGATGAGGAAGAGGATTTAGATAGTTTATATATAAAAATAAAACAAATTTTTGAATATTTAGAAATTTAATTTCAAACTAAAGTATAATCTTTTCTTCTTTCCTATTGTTGTTTATATAGCAATATAATATAATAAAATTATATATCACAACT
>CALUUV010000133.1 GCA_944324055.1 Candidatus Gastranaerophilales bacterium
GGACAACCTATTGATTTCAAAGTTAGTCTTGATAGTCTTGCTCTTAAATTTAGTCAACTTGACCAAATTCAAAAAGCTGATATTACTATTACTAACTTACAAACTAAGGAAACTGAAAATATTACATTTACTAGAAAAGATGGTATTTTAACTGCAACAGTTCCTTCAAAAGCTGTTAAAACAAGCTTACACTTTGATGTTCTAGCTTTAATTCTATTATTTGGTTTAACAATGGTTGCAGCTCAAAAAGCTATGATGTCTATGACTAAAAATCAAGATATGGATCCTAATCAAGCTGCTATGCAAAAATCTATGAATATGTTTATGCCTATTATGTTATGTGGTACTTTCGTATTCATTCCAATCCCAGCTGGGGTTCTTTTATACTTGATTTCTAGTAACATTGTTCAAGTTATCCAAACAATGGCTATTAATAAACAATTAGAACTAGAAGACGCTAAAAAGAAAGCAGCTATCGACGATGATGATGTCGCTAATGCTAAACAAATAAAGGCAAAAGAATAATGCTAGTTTCTGAATTTGATTATGAATTACCTGAAGAATTGATTGCTCAATATCCGGCAGACAAAAGAGATTTCTCTAAAATGTTGGTTATTAATCCCGATGATAATTCAATAAAGCATGCTCATTTTTACGATATCGTTGATGAAATTGATAATGATTGTGTTTTAATTCTGAATAATACTAAGGTTATTCCTGCTCGTTTGTATGGGACTAAAGATACAGGAGCAAAGATAGAAGTATTCTTACTAAAAGAAACTAAAACTCCTAAAAATTGGGAAGTTCTTATCAAACCTTCTAAAAGAGTTAAAATTGGAACAATTATAACTATCTCTGATGAGTTACAGGTGAAAGTTCTATCTGAACTTGAAGACGCTGGGAAATGGCTTGTTGAGCTTATATATGATGGCGATTTATATCATATATTAGATAGAGTTGGAAATGTTCCATTACCACCTTATATTGAACGTAAAATGTCATCTGATGAATTAAAAGCACTAGATTATGACAGATATCAAACAGTTTATGCAAAAAATGAAGGCTCTGTTGCTGCACCTACTGCAGGATTACATTTTACATCAGAAATCCTAGAAAAATTAAAAGCTAAAGGGGTAGAAATAGGCTATGTTACTCTAAATGTTGGCTTAGGTACTTTTAGGCCTGTTAAATGTGATGATGTTTTAGATCACAAAATGGATTCTGAAACTTATGAAATCTCAAAAGAAACTGCAGATTTAATTAATAATGCAAAAGCTCAAGGTAAAAAGATTGTCGCAGTTGGAACAACTACTGTAAGAACTTTAGAGTCGGCTTATAAGGAATTTGGATGTATAAAAGAGTGCAAATCTGCATCTACTTTATTTATTTATCCACCTTATGAGTTTAAGGTAATTGATAAATTAATAACTAATTTCCATTTACCTAAATCAACTCTATTAATGCTTGTATCTGCATTAGCAGGTAAGGATTTTATTTTTAAAGCATATGAAACAGCAATTGAGAATAAATATAGATTTTATAGCTATGGCGATTGTATGTTTATTAAAGGTAAGGTATGCAATTAATTAATAAAAAATATGTTTTAGAACTTATAAAATTAGCTTTACCGATATTTATGGGAAATATCGGTATAATTTTAATTAATGCCGGAGATTGTTTTGTTGCAGGGCGTTATTCAACAGAAACTTTAGCAGCGGTTAGTATTGCAACATCTATTCACGCAACTGTTTCTATGTTGGGTGTGGGGCTATTACTTAGTGTATCTCCTCTTTTAGCTAATATTAGAGGTGCAGGATATAGGGCTAAAAAGTATTTTTATCCTACATTAAGATTTTCAATACTTATTTCATTTTTACTTTTATTTATTGCATTAGGGTATATCCCTTTTCTAAAATATTTAGGCTATTCACCTAATTTATTAGAAGATGTTAAAATATATACCTATATAATTGCTTTTTCTTCATTTGGTATGATTCTTCATGTCGCTTTAAAGGAATTTTTACAAGCTTATGAAGTTGTGTTTTTACCAAATTTTCTTATGTTGGTATCAGTTATAATTAACGTAATTTTAAACTTTATATTAGTTTTTGGCCTTTGTGGTTTTCCAGAAATGGGTGTTGCAGGTCTTGCGGTTGCAAGTTTAGTTGCAAGAACTTTTTCAGGGGTTGGTTTATTAATATTCTGCTTATATAAATTCCATTTTGAAGATTTTTGTGACAAAAAGTATTATAAGCAAATTATAAAGGTTGGTGCGCCAATATCTATGGCTATTGTGATAGAGTTTTTATCATTTAATTCAATGGCAATTTTAATGGGGCGTATCTCTGGTATATATGCTGCTGCCCAAAATATTATTATGACTCTTGCAAATATGTCTTTTATGTTCCCATTAGCACTATCAAATGCGATTGCAGTTAAAGTTGGATTTGCAAATGGCTCAAAAAATTATTCTGAATTAATTTCTTATATTAAAAATGGCATAGCTATAACAGTATGTTTTATGTTATTTACAAGTTTCATGTATGCAACTTGTTCAAGATTTTTCGCTTCTGTATTCACATTTGATGAAACATTAATCCAGATAATTATACCAGTTATGTATATCTTGGCAGCTTTTCAAGTTAGCGATGGTTTGCAAGTTGCTATGGGGGGTGTGTTTAAAGGTTTAAAAAGAACCAATATCGTTATGTTTTCTAATTTGATTGCATATTTGATAGTTGGTGTTTCTGCTGGTTATTACTGTGCATTACATTTTGAACACCACTTATTTGCTTTCTGGGCTGCATTTGCTTCGTCATCTTTCTTATTAACTTTTATTTTATTAATATGTTTGAAAAATATATTATCAAAGCTTAAAAAACAATATTTAATAAAATAAAAGAGGAAATAGAATAATCCATTTCCTCTCAAATTTTGATTAAGAATTAAAGTTAATTACTTAACTAATTCTTTGAATTTTTTACCAGCTGAGAAAGCAGGAACTGTTTTAGCAGCGATTTTTAATTCAGCGCCAGTTTGTGGGTTACGACCAGTTCTAGCAGCTCTTTTGCGAGCTTCGAAAGTACCAAAACCAACTAATGTAACTTTTTTTCCTTTAGCAACTGTTTTTTCAATTACTTCTAAAGTAGCTGATAAAATATCAGAAGCTGCTTTTTGAGATACGCTAGCTTTTTTTGCAATTTCTTTTACTAATTCTTCTTTGTTCATAACAGTCTCCTTTTCTATTAACGGTTCTGGCTTAAACTCTTATGTTCAAGCACTTCATTATCCTATTATACACATTTGAATTGATATTGCAAGCATTTTAACATATTGAAACATAATTATATTAGGCATGTTAGCC
>CALUUV010000134.1 GCA_944324055.1 Candidatus Gastranaerophilales bacterium
TCAATAAACTCGTTCAACAATTCTTGGTGAGAATGTTCTACAACGATTAAGTTAGTTAATACTGTATTACCTTTTTGGTATCTTTGTTTTGATAAATTAAGAATTTTTCTTGATTCGTCTAAAATATCTTTATAATGTTCAACATTTTCTTGAGCCATTACAAATTTATCATAATTGGTATGAATAACATTTTTTGTAATATTAATAATTGAATTGTATTCCAATTGTGCTTTTTCATATTCTAATTTTGCATTTTTAATCTCTGGATTATACAAATATAATGATGGAATATCAAAACCAGCACCAACATAAGCACCTGGAGTACCATCATGTGCGAACGCATAACCACCTGATAAATACAAATCAGGAACTCTTTGTCTTACTGCAACTGTGATATCTCTTTTAGCTTTTTGAACTTTATCCTCAGCCATTTTGATATCATAACGATTCTTAAATGCGACTGATTCTAATTCAGTATAATCAGGTAAGCTCAATTGAGTAAAGAATTCTTTACTGAAAATTGAATCTTCTTTTGCATCATACAAAGTTGGATTGTTTGCTAAATTAAGAACTTTATTAAAATTATATTGAGCAGTTCTGATATCTGCTTGAGCTCTATTTATTTGTACTAATTGTTTCTTCAATCTCATATCAGCTTGAAGAACATCTATTTCATAGTTAGGTGAAGATTTTGGACGTTTCTTAGCAATATCTAATAAATCTTCTAATAAATCTCGTCTTTCTTCTAAAATTCTTAATTCAGATTTTGCAACAAGCAAATTAAAATAAGATATTCTAACTCTTAATTTTAATTTAAATTCATAGTCTTTAATTTTATTTTGAGTATATGAAAGTTCTGCTTGTGCAGATTTTTTTCTTGCACCACGTTTTGTAATCTCAATAGGTAATGTTATACCGATTTGGCTGGAATTACCTCTCGCAATAGGTCCCATCAATAAATTTGATTGGAATTGTGGGTTTCTTAGAGCATTAGCTTTTTTTACATCATTTTGAGAAATTCCTAAATCTTTTCTTTGTTCTTGTAGCTCGATATTACCTTCCAATGCAAGATTCATTGCTTCTTCCAAAGATATTTTATGTCTATCTGTTTCAGAATGAGCAAGTTCGCTTGGATCAACAATTGCGTATGATGCCAAGCAAATGTTAAACATTAATAATACTGCCAGAATAAATCTCTTCATATAATATTATTTTATGATAAAAAATTTTATAGACAAATAGCTATTACTATTTAAATTTCTTCAGACTCTAATTTTTCTTGTTTCTTTTGTTCTTTTGCTTCTTTTTTTGCTAATTTTTTATCTATTTTAGCTTGTCTTTTTTCTTGTTTAATTCTTGCTTCTTCTGTCATATTACAAGATTTTAAAAGTTTTTTATAATACAATTCTTTATCTTTTAGATTTTGTATTTTTTCTGCTTCTGCTAAACCACTTTCAAATTTTATCTTTTTATTATAATAATTTATGTTTTTCATTTTTGTAGTTGAATGAACAACCATTGGGATTCCAATAGGTGCGGTAATTAAAAGTTCTGTTAATACAATACCTGTTGCAAGTTCTCCTATTGTCTTTCCTCTGCTAAATTGTCTAGGATTTTGGTATTTTGTTGGGATATAATCTTCCCATTTTGGAGCAACAACTTCTGTTGTGTTATCAGATGTTTCTGCAAAAACAGATAAATTAGGCAATAACATTGCCAACATAATAAATGATGCTAATTGCTTTTTCATATTTACCTCAAAACTTACCAAAATAATAATTAATTGTATGAAAAAATTATAACATGCTATTCAAAAAAATCATAAAAATTATAAAACTGATAAGGATATTCTAGAGTTATTTTTTCAAGAAAATCTACAAAACTTTTTTGAAGGTTTTCTAAATTATCACTGCGAGAATTGTCTCTATGAAATTTTGAAGATTTAACTATAAAATTATTATTTTTCTTTTTCAAACATGCCAGCATATAAATTGGGCTATCCATCATAAGTGCAAATTTTAATGTTCCAAGGGGCATTTTGACGTTTCTACCTAAAAGAGTTGCATCATAACATTTGTTTGTATTTTGAGCAGATAATCTATCACCTGACATAAATACAATTTCAACATTTTCAAGTTTTGATTTTATATCTATAGCTGTTTCTATCCCTATTTCTTCAACAGGATAAACTGATATATCTTGTGTCTTTGATAGAGTATTTATAAAATCGTTGAACTTTTCACAATGAGATTTTTGCATAAAAATATTCACTTTTTTATGGTTCTTTTTCATCATTAAATTTCTCATAAGTTCAATGTTTCCTGTATGAGTAACGATAAAAAATATACCTTTATTTTTTAGTTCTTGTTTTAACTCATTATCTTCTATTTCAAAATTTAATTTGGTTGTGTTTCCATAAACTTCCAACTTATCAACCAATGATAATGAATAAGATAAAATATGCTTAAATGAGTTTATAAAAGAAGGTTTATATTTTTTATTATTTGTATATTTATACAAGGTATCAAAATATATTTTGGAATACTCTCTTAAACTTCTTGAGGATAAAAATGTAATTAATCCAACCCACCAAGCAATCCATTCAACCGGCTTTCTTCCCAATAATTTATATATAAACCAAGTTACTTTTAAACGCTTTATCCCTGCTGAACGTTCTTTTATCTGATACCATTTTTTCTTCATGTTAGAATTTTAGCATGAAAGTAGTTCTTGCAAATATTGAAACTATAATACACTCTAACAATAAATCACAAATCCTTAATTTTGCGCAGAAAGATATAAAAAATGAAAAAAAACTTCTCCAACATTCTTTGGGGAGATTCTTACTTGATTTTTGTTTAGACAAATTTTATGGAATAAAAGAATATAATATCTCAATTGATAAAACGGGAAAACCTTTTTTAGATAAAGATATAAGTTTTAGTATTTCGCATTCTAAAAATTATGTAATGATTGCTCTATCAAAAACTCCTATTGGAGTTGATATTGAACAAATTAGAGATAGAGATTTTAAAGCTATATTAAATCACTATAATATTGAAAAAAAGGTTAATTCTAATGAATTCTATCAACTTTGGACTGATTATGAAGCAAGGATTAAATCAGGACTAAAGGATAAATCTATAAGTTACAAATTTGATAATTATATTTTATCAATATCATCAAATAGTACACAGCTTGAAATATATGATGCAATTATTCCAACTGATAACATCAATCCTAACGTACTTATAAGTTTGAAACCTGCAAATATCAAAAGAAAGAATGAAAATACAGTTGATGCACAAGCTGATAATACTGC
>CALUUV010000135.1 GCA_944324055.1 Candidatus Gastranaerophilales bacterium
TTTATACCTATATTAAGCTTGAAATATTATGGTGTACAGAATATAAAATAAAGCATAAATATAACAAATATAAATGCAAGTAAATTCCCAATATTCCAAATTCTTCCATATATTTTGTTTTCTGTGAAGAATTTGTTCTTTATTTTGTTTTTTAAGAAAAATTCAATAATGGCAATTACAAGAATAATTGGGAATATACAGCCGTAAATTAATATTGCAAGAAACATATACATCCCAGAACCTGAAATATCATAATTTGTTATGAAAGATAATGCAAAGTGAGTGTATAGTATGATAACTATACTCCAAAATACAAACGTAAACGGTAATAGAATATGTGTCCAAAATTTTTGCCTTTGAGATTTATAAAACGAAATTAGTTTGTTCATAACTTAATCTTACACTTAGTTTTATAAATGTCAATCTATATATTTTCCGTTATTTAGTTTAATTATTCAAATTATTTTTATTTAATAAAAATAATAAATATTCTTACAATGTAGAAAAAAATAATATTTCCAATATACCAATAAATGGTATAAATTTTGTTTTTAGTGAGAAATTTATTTTTTATTTTGTCTTTCTGGAATATATTGTAAAATCCCATAGAAAGTGATAGTCCTACAAAACAGAGATAGAAAGGTACTGTTTTAATTAAATAAACAAAAGAAGTATAACCTGTTCCTGAATCGTTAGGTGTTGTAATATTATGATATACAATACTTATGGCAAAAATGTATGTCACTAAAACAATGAAATGAGTCCAAGCTTCCTCTCTTAATGAGTCATATTTTTTGAACATATTTATAATTATATGTAGGACTTTGTTCATAATATACATATTACATTGCTTGTACTTAATGTCAATATATATATTTTCATTTATTTTAAAATAATCAATTGTTTAAATCGTATCCAAATAATTTTGTTTAATTATAAAAGAAAGGAAAAATTTTTATGAGTAAAAATCTTTTCAATTTGAATGCTTCTTATTACGAAAATAAGAATGAAGAACTTAATATACATACAGAATATAAACAACTTTGTCAGTATATTTATCATAATGGTAATCCACTGCCTTATGGTTATAAAGTTATAGGATATGCATATAATTTTGATGATGGATTTTATGCAGAAGTTGTTCGTAAAGGTAAGAATCTTATAATTGTTAGTTGTGGAACTGAAAATCTAGATATAAATGATTTTAAAAATGATGGTGTTATGAGTACAGGGAAACCTCCATCACAATATTATAGCTTAATGGAATTGTATAATTCTCAAATAGTTGACATGAAGGACAAAGAACCGGATTTAAAAGTGACATTTATAGGACATTCATTAGCTGGTACAATTTCTCAACTTGGTGCTATTACAACAGGCGAGGATGCCGTAACTTTTTCTGCTTTTGGTGGTGAAGGATTGCTACCAAATAGTGTAAAAAAGGTATCTGCTCATATTATTAATTATGGTAATGAAGATGATATTGT
The DNA here is from genome assembly GCA_944324055.1 of Candidatus Gastranaerophilales bacterium. GTDB lineage: Bacteria > Cyanobacteriota > Vampirovibrionia > Gastranaerophilales > Gastranaerophilaceae > UMGS1585. Next base: position 1,488 of record CALUUV010000135.1, read on the forward strand.
TTTTGTAAGTCGGATTGATAGTCAAATAGGTGAAGTTCGTCTAATTGATGTTATTGGTAATTTTTCACCACATAAATTAGAATATTGGAGTGATTTAAGAGAATATGTTCCTTATAATAAAGGAAATGAATCACATATAACTCCTGAAACATATGTAAATATTAAAGAAAAACGTTATTTAAATGATATTATAAAAAATAAAATAAAATTTCAAAATTTTTCTTCAAATATATTAGATTATAGTAGTGATAAATACCAATATTCAATAACAAACTGTCCCGGTTCTTACCCTGTTAAAGGTTATACCCGAGAGGATGGAACAAAAGTACAAGCTTATACACGGGATTGTTATAAGCATAAAGGTAGTGTTCCAAAACTTGATAATCTATCTTTTGAAGAATTAGAAAGATGGATTAAAGAATTGATTTAAATAAATTCAGTCGGAGAAATTTCTCCGGCTGAATTGTTTCTATTTTGAACTTTGTTTATACCTATATTAAGCTTGAAATATTATGGTGTACAGAATATAAAATAAAGCATAAATATAACAAATATAAATGCAAGTAAATTCCCAATATTCCAAATTCTTCCATATATTTTGTTTTCTGTGAAGAATTTGTTCTTTATTTTGTTTTTTAAGAAAAATTCAATAATGGCAATTACAAGAATAATTGGGAATATACAGCCGTAAATTAATATTGCAAGAAACATATACATCCCAGAACCTGAAATATCATAATTTGTTATGAAAGATAATGCAAAGTGAGTGTATAGTATGATAACTATACTCCAAAATACAAACGTAAACGGTAATAGAATATGTGTCCAAAATTTTTGCCTTTGAGATTTATAAAACGAAATTAGTTTGTTCATAACTTAATCTTACACTTAGTTTTATAAATGTCAATCTATATATTTTCAGTTATTTTTATATGGCAGATCTAAGTTAATACAATAGCTAAAAAATAAGATAAAGTTTTTTTACAAAATTGCTTGACATTAAATCTTGTTTTGTTACTATATACTTATGTCACGAGCCCCCATCGTCTAGAGGCCTAGGACAACACCCTTTCACGGTGTAGACAGCGATTCGAATTCGCTTGGGGGTACCATATAAAAAAAGAACACCATCTGGGTGTTCTTTTTTTATATGTAAAACACCAAGTGACAATTCGCTTGGGGAGGGGTAAATAAAACTCTGTTTTTAAGATTAAGTATTTTCAAAATAGAGGCATCCTCCGAAGGAGGAGTATTAAAAAATTAAGACACCATCTGGGTGTTCTTTTTTTTATGATTGAAAATTAATTATAATTTTTTTTACTTATTTTTAGAGCCTTTATAGGCTCTTTTTTGTTGTTACATTTTATAGAAAGGGACTTTTTATGGTGAACATGTCTTCTAATAACACGAAAGAAAATAATCGTGTTACTATTTCTAACAACCAAGCGAAATTCTATTCTGATGCTGCGCTTGGGTATGCTAATCAAGCTAAAATTTATTCTGATTCTGCTAAATCGGCTGAAGCAAATGTTGCTGAGCTTATTCAAGATGAAAATTTGATATCTGTATCTCAAAATATTGAAGATATTAAAACTGTCGCTGAAAATCTTGGTGATCTAGGAAATCTATCTACTTCTTGGGGAAAAATTTCAGGCGATATTTCTAATCAAACTGATTTGAAGGCAAAACTAGATGAAAAAGCAAATACTTCAGATTTAGCAAATGTTGCAAAAACTGGTAGTTACAATGATTTATCTGATAAACCAACAATCCCTGATGTTTCAAATTTAGCTACAAAAACCGAATTATCTGCTAAAGCGAA
>CALUUV010000136.1 GCA_944324055.1 Candidatus Gastranaerophilales bacterium
TTTAATATTTATTGATAAATATTTGAGTAGTTCCAGTAGCTTCTTAGGACTTTTTTGAGGTAAGTTTGAGTTTCAGGGTATGGGATTTTTTCTACAAAGTCGTCCATATCTGTATAATTAAGTCTGTTTTTCCATCTTGTAACAGCTGCCCAGCCTCCATTGTATGCCATTATTGCTGACATATCTTTATCGTTTAAAGAACGACGCATTTTAGCATAGTATAGGCTACCTAGATGGATATTATTTTCAGGATTATATAAATTATTTGATAATCCATACGCTTTTGCTATTTCATCTGCTGTTGCAGGCATTAGTTGCATTAAGCCTAATGCGTCTACGCAACTTGTTGCATTTGGGTTGAAATGACTTTCTTCTTTTATAATAGATAGAATTATTATTGGGTTTTCTGTATTTGCGTATTTTTGAACATAATTATAATAATGTATTGGGTAAACTAATCTCCATCTAGAATCTTTGAAATTAGGTTTTTCCTCAAGTTCGTCCATCGCTTCACGAGCTAAGAATGCTGAATGTGTATAGTTACCTTTTTCATATTCTATCCAACTTTGAACAAATTCATCATCTTTGTATAATTCTTGAACAAAATCATAATCTTTTAATTTAGCAAGTTTAATTGCAAGATTAGCTTCAGTTTTATTTTTTATAGGAAATACAACCGGTTTCACCTCAAGTTCTCTATCTTCAAGCATTTTTTGCCCATTATGAAGTTTAGAATTAGCTCTCATTGCGTAATAACTATCAGGATATTTTGATAATACTCCTTTGTAATAGCTTTTTGCCATATCGTTCATGTGTTTTTTTTCATAAATTTTAGCCATCCAATACATAACCGCAGGGGCGGAATTTGTATTTCCGTATTTTGCTAAATGAATTCTACCAAGTTTAAGAGCTTCTTCGTATTTTCTTTGGTTAATTTTTGAATAAAAAGTTTTGTATAATGCTTCGCCTGAAAATTGTCCATCAGGAAATGCATAATATAATTTTTCGTACATTTGCGGAGTTTGAGATACTGGTGCATATTTTGCCATAAGGAACATTAAATAATCTGCTCCTTGTGATTTTGGATTAAGTGAATATAGATATTTTATAGTTGTAAGTTTTGAATCTGAAAGTGATACAAAACAATCTATATTGTCATAAATTTCTTTTTTATCAACACGGGAAGAATATATAGATATTCCTTTAGTTGTAATATTTTTAGCTTCGTTATATTTTCCTAATTTATATAAGGTTTTTGCATAACCAGCCCAACTGTCAGGAAGTGATGTTTTTTGATAATATTCAAGAGCCTCATTGAATTTATCTCGTGATAGGTATGATTTTGCAATAATTAAATTATCAGCATTAGAAAATTTTGTATTCCATTTAATTAATGTATCAATAGCATTTTGAGATAATAAGCCGTTAGGTGAAAGTTTTAAATATTCTAATAATAACTCTGGATTTTCTTCAATGAGTCCTAAGTAGAATTTTGAAGCAATAGCAACTTCGGTATCTTTAAATTTTCTAATTAGGTGTTTAAAGTGTCGTTTTGCTAAAAAGTAATCTTTTTTTTCATATAGTAAAACTGCTAAGTTGTATTCACTAACAGGGTATAATTGACAATCAGGGTATCGTTTAAGTAATAATGAATAATTTCTTATTGCAGATTGATTATCTCCAATTATTGTTGCACATCTAGCTTGTCTGAATAATGATGCCGGTTTTAAAATAGAAAAATTTGAGATTTTAGAAAAGTTATAATAAGCATCTTGATAATTCTCTTCTTGATAGAATTTAATTGCATTCGCATAAATTCTCATATCGTCATTTTCTACAAGCTTTTTATTTACTGTAATTGCAGAAAATACGCATACAACTGCTAGAAGAATTATTGAAAATATTTTTTCTTTTGTCATAAGATTTTATCTCAAATGCTATTTATTAGAATATTGCCATATTTAAAGAAATTATGTGAATAAAATATCGCTGACAATATTTTAGCATGGAGTATGACAAAAAATAAACAAACAGTTATTAAAAATTATGTTATTTTACCAGACAAATTGGTGTTGAATAAACCCAAATCTAAAACTGTGGTTGTGGAGTTGCAGGTAAAGAATCTTCATCCAACCCTGGAACTTGATTTTCAATCTTAGGTTCTTCCATTTTTATAATTGCAGGAGTTGAGTTGTCAGAATTTTCATCTGCTTCAGGTTTTTTGAATTTGAAACAGAACAAGGATTCTGCTTTAACATAAACATCACCGCCTTTTTCTACATATGAAAAGAAAGAGTTTTTATAAACGTTATTCACTGCAGAAAATAATTTATTCCCTTTTTCATCTTTTACCGCACCTTGTACAGCATAGAACCCAGTGCTTAGTCCGCTGACAAAAAGGTCTCCAACAGTTAGTGCTGCGTTTTTTGCGAGTTCTCCTTTATCGATTTCTACATTAGGAGAAAATTTCCCAATATATTTTTTATTAAACTTAAATCTTTCGTGTTGAGGAGTTGTAAAATAAGTTAGCATAAAAGAAAAAGTTGCATCTCTTTTTAATCTTTTAGCAGGAATAACATCAATCATTAATCCTGTAACGGTTGAGCCCATAGGAATAAGTACATCTTTGTCTAGAGAAACGGATTCTATAACTTTTACTTGAATTTCTTTAGGTACGGCAGTAGAAAAATCGTTTATTGCCATAACTTTCATATCTTCTGCAAGGGCTGAACACATAGTAAAACTAAATACTAAAAGAATAAATAGAATTTTTTTCATAAATACCTCTTTTTAGTATATTACAATTATTTTTATCTAGTTTCAAGCCGATTAGTACATTTTTATAATAGAACGTACTTCTTTAAGAACTTTTTGTGCTTCAACTCTTGCTTTTTCAGAGCCGTCTCTGATAATTTTATCAACAATTTCCGGATGAGCTTCGTAGTATGCACGTTTTTCTCTAATTTCTGCAAAACGAGCATTAATTTTTGCACCTAATTCACGTTTACATTGAGCGCATCCTCTAAGTCCTTTTTCGCATTCTTCTCTGACTGTTGCGATTTCGTCTTCTGTTCCGAATATTTTCCAATATTTATATGCAACTTCGCATTCATCAGGATGTCCTAAGTCGTCTTTTCTTAATCTGCTTCTATCAGTAATTGCAGTCATAACTTTTTTCGCAGTAACTTCTTCTGAATCAGAAATTTTGATATCATTATTAAATGATTTACCCATTTTGTTACCGTCAAGACCACAAATTAATGAGCAGTTATTAAGTTTAGGTTG
>CALUUV010000137.1 GCA_944324055.1 Candidatus Gastranaerophilales bacterium
ATATTGACCATATTCGAAATATGTATTTTAATTAAATACGTAAATAGAGAAGTTAGAGAATAAATGGAGGCTTTATGAGTGAATTCACTTATCAAAGAACAGATGGTAAGAATTATAGTGATGAAGATATCAAAAAAATAATAAAAGAACGTAATATAAGATTTATAAAATTACAGTTTGTTGATATTAATGGCCAAGTAAAAAATATTTCAATTCCAGCAACACATATTGATAAAGTATTAGCAAATGAAATTATGTTAGACGGTTCATCAATTAAAGGTTTTAGAAATATTGAAACTTCAGATATGTTCTTCTATCCAGATAAAAATACATTTGAAGTATTACCTTGGAGAGATATTGAAGGTTATGAATCAGCAAGAATTATTTGTGATATTTATAATGCAGATGGCACTCCATTTGAAGGTTGTCCAAGATGTAATTTGAAAAGATTAATGAATGAAGCTAAAAAATTAGGTTTTACAATGAATATGGGACCTGAAGCAGAGTTCTTCTTATTTGCAAAAGATGATAACGGTAATATAACAACAACAACAATGGATAATGCCGGTTATTATGATGTAGGCCCTGAAGATTTAGGGGAAGATGTAAGATCAGATATTGTAAATACATTACATGAAATGAATTTTGATATAGAAGCATCTCACCACGAAGTTGCAGATGGTCAGCACGAAGTAGATTTTAAATATGCAGATATTTTAACAACAGCTGATAATGTTGCAACATTTAAAGTTGTAGTAAAAGCAATTTCTGCATTACATGGTTTACATGCAACATTTATGCCAAAGCCAATTTTTGGAATAAATGGTTCTGGTATGCATTGTAATATATCAATGTTTAAAGATGGTAAGAATGCTTTTTACGATGAAAACGCAGAATATCAACTTTCTGATGTTGCAAAATATGCAATTGGCGGTTTATTAAAACACGTTAAGAGTATAACAGCAATATTGAATCCAACAGTAAACAGTTATAAACGTTTAGTTCCAGGATATGAAGCACCTGTATATTTAGCTTGGTCATTGGCTAATAGAAGTGCATTATTAAGAGTTCCTGCAAAACGTGGTGTAGCAACAAGGGTTGAGTTGAGATCTCCAGACCCTGCTTGTAACCCATATTTAGCATTTGCAACAATTTTGGAAGCTTGTTTGGATGGTGTTAGAAATAAAATAGATCCTCCAGCTCCTGTAGATGCTAATATTTATAAGTTAACAAGTAAGGAAAGAAAAAGACAAAAGATTGATTCTCTTCCAGGTACATTAATAGAAGCTGTTGAGTTATTAGACAAGTCTTTAGTTGCAAATGCCGCATTAGGTCAGCATATAATGAATGAATTTGTGACCGCAAAAGAAAAAGAATGGGATGATTATAGAATTTCTGTAACTCAATGGGAAATTGATAAGTATCTTGCTAGATATTAATCATATTTTATAAAGAGTACATTAAATGAGCGTGGGATAAAAATCTCACGCTTTTTAAATTATACCTTTTATTTAAAAAGCAATGTGTTTAGATGCTTGCATACCTATTTTTTCTAGATGTGCAAGAATTTTTGAAATAATGTAATTAATAAATCTCATTATAACTCCTTTAATAAAGTAGTTACATTTTGGCAATTGTTGATTTTAACAGAACTTCTATTTACATTATAATCATTTTTTAATAATATGCAAGCCCTTTATTTATAAGGGTTTCACATATTTTAATATGGTAAAAAATACACTTATATTATAAATTTTGTGTATTATTATTTTCGCTATCTTTATTTTGTTGTTCTTCTAATATTTCTTGTTTTGCTTTAGCTATTTCCATATCAGCTTTTCTGGCAACACTTCTATCTTGGGCAGATGGTTCTGCAGGTGCAAGTGCTGCAGCTTTGAGCTTTTGTGCATTTTTTAAATTAACTTCAGGGTCAGAACTTTTTTGATAACTTATATTTACATCTCCTGCAACGGCATATTTTTTACCATCAGGTCCTGTTTCATATTCATAGTTAGGGCTTGATGTGCGTAATCCTCCAGCAGCTGCTTTGTGTGCATTTTCATGTCTTTTAACTTCTGCATCTGTATTTTTAAGTTTAGCTAACTCTTGTTTTTCTTGCGGTGTTAATTCTTCTTGTTTGTTTTGTTCTGCTTTGTATAGTTCCATAGCTTCTGATGAAATAGTTGTATTTGTAGCTTCATCATTTATATTTTTAGAGTTATCAATCGATATTGGTGCATTAGAATTGTCGTCTTTAATTTTATTAGAATTAAAGACATAAAATTTTTCAATATTTTGATAGCTGTTTATTGCTCCAACGATACTCATAAAATTATTATAACCTATATTATGAACATTTCAATTATTGTAAAGAAATAAGCCGCCTGACTAAGACGGCTTATCCTTTGTGCGAACGATTATTGAATTAACTCACTATTCGCTACAACCGAAAGCAATAGTAACGTGTTCTTTCGGATTAATTGCAGAGATTTTGTATCCTTTAGCATCAACTAAATAAGCTACTTCATCACCTGTTGTTTGTAATAAACCAGTTGTACCAGATATAGCCGTTCTAGTAAGATCAATAGGAGCTTTTACAGTATCATAAACTGCATCTGCAAGGCTTCGTCCAGCAGCACCAAATTGGCCTTGGAATGTTTCGCCTAATGCAATACCAACACCACTAGAGATGTCTTCAGCAGCGTTACCTAAGTTAGATAACATACCGCCAGTGGTACGTCCAACAACACCAACTAGTGAACCTGCCCAAGTTAATGGCCAAGATACTAATCTAGAAACAATATTTGGTGTATTAGACTTATCAATTTGTGCAGTTAAGATTTGTTTAGGTAATGTAGCTTTGCATCCACAATTTTCGATTTCTGTAAACGCAAGTTTTAAAGCACCTTTTTGACAACCTGATGGTCTTATAACTTCAACAACTTTACCTATTACTTTTGAACCACAAGGATATAATTGTCCGTCAATAGTAACATCTTCTAATGTAGTTGCAGCAAATCTTTGTCCAACGTGAGAAGATTTAGCATTAACTTCATCTTTGAATTCAAGTTGTAATGTAGGAAGTTTAACAATTTCTTGATTTTCTACATAAGCTTTTCTATCATCATTTGCCGGACAGCATTCATTCGCTGTTGCTGGGTTCTTATCATATCCGCCTGCTAATCTAGCAGCTTGTAACATAGATGAAATTTCAGCTCTTGTTGCTTCTTTGAATGGTTCAATCATGTTAGGATTTTGAGTGTTTTTCAA
>CALUUV010000138.1 GCA_944324055.1 Candidatus Gastranaerophilales bacterium
TTTATATATTCATCTTTTATATACAAAAAGCCCTCATTTATAAATTTATCATAATACAAACAAAACTTTTCTAAAAGGGCATGCAAAAATTTATCTCTATCAATTTTATTATTCAAACAAACAGCCAGAGAAGTTGCAGGTTTATCAATTTTATCAAGACTTTCTTGAGATGTATTCAAATTAATTCCAACACCTAATGCCAAACCTAAAAATCTACTTCCTTGCATTGAGGTTTCTGACAATATTCCAGCTATTTTTTTACCATTAACTAAGACATCATTTGGCCATTTTATTTTTGCTTCAACACCATAATCTTCAAGGGTTTTAGCTAGTATAACAGATAAATACTGGGTAAGGTTTGAATAAATCGGTCTGAATTCATCAAACGGCTTTAAAAAGATTGTCATATATACATTATCAGAACCGGTATCAATCCATTTTCTTGATAATCTTCCCCTGCCTGCTGTTTGGTGTGAAGTATAAACAACGGTAAAATCTTTTAGCTCGCTGGCATGTGATTTTACATAAGCATTTGTTGAATCAACTTCCTCTAAATACAATAATTCCATAGCTAAATTATAACTCAAACAAAGTTATAAAATATCAATCGGATCTACATCAATAGCTAATCTTATATCTTTAGGCATTGTAATTTTATCAAAGAATTTTGAAACAAAAGAGTGGCCTTTTTCGTTTAATTTATTCTTTATAAGAATTTGGAATCTATAGAAGCCATTTAAGCGTTCAATAACGCAAGGAGAAGGTCCTAATACTGATAAATATTCAGAAAAACCAAACTTATCAGTCATGGTATTTAATCTCATCGCAATTTCCATTGCAGATTTTTCAGCCCTAAAATTATTTTCACAACTAATTATTATTCTTATAATCTGACTGAATGGAGGATAATCAAATTCTTCTCTCGCTGATATTTCTGTATCAAAGAATTTTGAATAATTTTGTTCTTTTGCACTTTCTAAAGCGTAGAAATCTGGATTATATGTTTGGAATATTACATCTCCTAAATATTCACCACGACCTGCACGACCAGCAACTTGTGTTAGAAGTTGGAACCCTCTTTCTGCCGCTCTAAAATCCGGTAAGTTAAAACTTGCATCAGCACTTATAACACCAACCAAAGTAACGTTTGGATTGTCTAATCCTTTTGCAATCATTTGTGTTCCAACAAGAATATCTATTTCACCTTTTTGAAACCTGTTTAAAACCTCAATATGAGCATTTTTCCTTGTTAAAATATCACTATCAATTCTTTCAACTCTTGCATCCGGATATAATTCTTTTATAAGCATTTCAACTTTTTGAGTACCCATACCAGAATTTCTTAAAGCATCCGAACCACAATTAGGGCACTCATCTGGGAAAGAACTTTCTTGACCGCAATAATGACATTTCAATTTCTTATCTGCAGCATGCCATATCATTGGAATTGCACAATTAGGACATTCAATAACTTGTCCACAAGCTCGACATTGAGTATAAGTTGAAAATCCACGTCTATTTATTAATAAAATTGTTTGCTTACCTTTTGCTAAAGTATCAGAAATCTCAGCTTGCAAAGGTTTTGATATAACAGATTTATAAGCCGCTTTTGAATACTCTTGCATATTTATAACTTTAATCTTTGCCATTGGAGCATTGTTATATCTTTTAAGCATTTCAAAAAGATTATTGTTATTAGTGGCATAATAATAATTAGAAATATCAGGGGTTGCAGAACCTAATATTAATGGAGCTTTATAATATTGAGAAAGCTTTTTAGCAATAGTTCTTGCATCATATCTTGGAGCTGGATTTGATTGTTTATAAGCAGATTCATGTTCTTCATCAACAATTATCAACCCTATATTTTGTAAAGGTGCAAAAACAGCAGAACGAGCACCTGCAAGAATTTTTATCTCATTATTATAAAGTCTTTTCCATACATCATATTTTTCACCATCAGAAATACTACTATGCCAAATTGCAACATCTTCTGTCCCAAATTTTCTTGCTAATCTTTTAGTTAATTGTGATGCCAAGGCAATTTCTGGAGCCAAAAACAGTACATTTTTACCCTGTTTTATAACATCATCAATCAGTTTAAAATAAACCTCTGTCTTACCTGATGCTGTAACCCCATGTAGCAAAATTGGGTTTGGAGAATTTATCTTTTTCTTTATACCTTGATAAACCTCTTCTTGAACATCAGATAATTTAGACAATGGTTCTTGCTTAATATCAGAAAATATAGACAATGGATTTCTATAAATTTCATCTGTATAAAATTTTACACACCCCATTGATTCAAGCTTTTTCATCGTTGCACGTGTAGTTTTTGCAACTCTTTCAAAATCTATCAAAGGGAAACGACCTGTTTCTTGCAATTTATTCAAAATTTCAATCTGTCTTTTTGTAGCACCCTCTGATGTTACATATTCAACAGAATACTCAGTCTTTGAATTTTTATCAATCAACTTCATTGGAATTGCCATATTTAAAACAGTCACAAAATCGCAACAGTAATAATTAGCAACCCATTCTAATAGTTTGAGGTACTTCAAAGAAAATAAAGGTGTTTCATCCAAAATTCTGTTGATTTTTTTAGCCTTAATAGACTCGTCTAAATAATCAGAAAACCCGACAACAAAAGCGTTAACTAAACCTTGACGACCAAACGGAACTAGAACTGCTTGACCTATTTTAATCTTATCTTTAATATCATCGGGTATTATATAACTGAATGTCTTAACACCTAAACCTTTAATATTAACAAGGACAAGTGCGTAATTCATAATTATTCTTCTGACATAAATTCTTTCATTGCATCATCAACAGCATCTCTTAAGATTTCCATTTGATCTGGAGTAAAAGTAACTCCCTTTTTAGTTGGAATCCAAGTAGAACCGCCATCATTTGTAAAAAATATTCTCATATTAAGATAGCTTTTACCATTGTATTCACTGATAGAAATCTTTAACTGCTCAGTATCACTTCTTTCAATAACCGCAAGTTCTTTCTCTTCTTTTGCCATTTAAACACCCTTTCATAAAATGTACAAATAAAATTGTACATTAATAATAAAAAATATCAAATAAAATAATAAGCGCAGTTATTTATCCCAATAATTTACCCCTATTTATCCAATTAGACTTAGCTAAATAATTTGAATGTTAAATTAACGTTATCGTCAATAACTTTTTTCAAATCATCTTGTTCTGTTTTTATTGATGTTCTTTCTGCTTCTAATTTTTCTAAATCTGTATC
>CALUUV010000139.1 GCA_944324055.1 Candidatus Gastranaerophilales bacterium
TTTTTTGATATAATAAAGTCGATGGACGGAAGTTTAAAAAAGTTATCAATCGCATTTTATTGGCATATGCATCAACCCGCTTATGAGTTGGATTCTGTGTATTTAATGCCTTGGGCAAGGCTCCATGCTGTAAAAGATTATTTGGATATGGTTTTGATATTAGAAAAACACCCTAATATCAAATTGAATTTTAACGTTGTTCCATCGTTGATTGATAGTATTATTGATTATTCTGAAAATGGGTTTCATGATATTCATTCAAGCTTGACAGTTACACCTGTTGAAGATTTGTCTGCCAGTGAAAAAGAATATATTCTTAAAAACTTTTTTACTGCAGAATATGAAACGATGATTTTCCATCATCCAACATATAGAAAATTATTTAAAAAGAGATTTGCTAAAAAAGAGATAAATGTTGAAGATTTTTCTGATCAAGAATATTCTGATTTAATGGCATTATTTAATTTAGCTTGGATTGACCCTACTCACTTAAGTAGATTCCCTGAGTTGAGACAAATTGCAGCTAAAGAAAAAGGTTTTACATTAAAAGACAGAATAAAAATAATTGAATTACATCGTAAAATTATCTCTCAAATTATTCCTACTTATAGAGAATATATAAAACAAGGAAGAATAGAGGTTACTACAAGTCCATATAACCACCCAATTTTACCAATCTTGTGTGATTATGAGACAACAATAAAAGATTTATACAATACTGAAAATTTGCCTGAAAAAATGGATTTGTATTCAGATGCTTATATGCAAGTAAAAATGGCAATAGAACGTGTTGAAGAAGTTTTGGGTGTTGTACCTAGAGGAATATGGGCATCAGAACATTGTTTAACAACAAAAGTCTTAGATTTGTTAGCAAGTTTAGGCATTAAATGGACTGTTTCTGATGAGTCAATTTTATCAAAAACTATAAATTTTGAATTTATAAGAGATTTCAAAGGGAATTTAGAAGACCCATATCACTTATTAAAAGTTTACGAATATAAAAAGAATGAATCAGATATAAATGTTATATTTAGAGATGCATCTGTATCTAATTTAATCAATTTTGAGTACACAAATATAAACTCTAAAAATGCAGCTGAAGACTTATATAATAAAATCAAGTTAATGCAAAGTAAGCTACTAGTCTCTCCTGATGAAAAACATCTTTTGACAATAGCACAAGATGGTGAAAATTGTTGGGAAAGATATAAAGGTGATGGCGCAGAATTTTTAAATGAACTTTATTCTTTAATAGAAAGAGATGATACATTAGAAACAGTATTAATTTCTGATTATATTGAAACTGATAAGAATAAACGCTCAATAGAAGAAATATATCCAGGGTCTTGGATAAATAAGGACTTTTTGTTCTGGATTGGTGACCCTGTTAAAAATTTAGCTTGGAATTATTTAGCCACTGCAAGAAATGATATTATAAAAATAAGCAATAATTATGAGGATCAGCAAATTGTAAAACGTGCAATGAATGAAATATATATTGCAGAAGGTAGCGACTGGTTCTGGTGGTATGGTGAACCAAATAATTCTGGTCAAGATAATGTTTTTGATTATATATTCAGAGAACACTTAAAGAATGCTTATAAAATATTAGGAGAAAATTATCCAGATTTTCTTGATAAATCTACAATAGCAATGGCTTATCAAAATATTGTTGATGATGAAATGTATTCATCATTAACAGATACAGAACTTGATTTTATTGGTAGTTTCGATTTAATCGATGGTCCTGTTTATAGAGAAAATAAACTATGCGACAAGATTGATTATGGATATGATAGCAGTAATGTTTATTTTAGATTACATATGAATCCAAGTTTTAAGGATATGGATTTATCAAGACCAAGAATATCTCATTTCTTGATATATATGAAGAAAAAGACTGCAGTAAAAAATTCTTCTAATTTACGAATAGCAGTAAAACATGGTGCAATTTTCCCATTATTGAAGAAAAAATATAATCATGAATTGATGCTAACATTTGTGGGTAAAATGATGTATCAACCTACATTATCAACTGCAATAGCTGATAATTTATGGGAAACAAGAGATTTCCAAAATATAAATATGCCAATAAATGAAATTGTAGATATTTCAATTGCATTTGATGATTTAGGTATAAAACCTGGACAAAAGTTGGAAGTATTATTTGTTGCAGGATGTAATAGTGTATGTCGTGCATTTATGCCAAAAGACTCTTTATTAGAGATTGTTCGTCCAAAGTAATGTCTAATGGGATCCCAATTAAATAATTTTGCAAATATCCTTCAATTGTATTTTTAGGTTGAGGAGTCCAAAATGTTTCAAATTTGTGGTGGATTTTTTTCTCAATAATGTATGGATAAATATATGGGATATCGTCTGATGTTAGATTAATTTGGAATAAGTTTTTATTTTTTAGAATGTTGTGGATTTTATTAAATCTTTTTAGTCTTAATTCTTTATCCAAATGAATTTCTTTAAGCATTGTTATAGTTTTAGTTGATGCAAGTTTGATGTTCTCAGAAACATCAAAATTTCTATTTTTTAAATCAGTCGTTTTTAATGTTTTATATGATGTATCATTTTCAAAATTTTCAACAAGAATTTTATTTGTGTATAAATAACTTCCATCTGGTACCGGTATAAATTTTCTAATAGAATTAAATCCTGCTAGTCCAACTTCTGGCATGTTATAACCTTGAGAATTATCGACAATAAGATTTTTATATCGCGCAGCTAATTCTATTACATTTTTTGTATTTATTCCAAAATAGTTTGTGTATAAGATAAAAGCATTTTGTGGGAATTCCATAGTTGGAAGAAAATTTATATCTATATGATAAAATTTAATGTTACATTTTTCTGCTCTAACTGCTTGCCAAACAGAAGGACAAGTGTAATATGGAAGATATATTTCCTGAATGTTATATGCTCTTATGATGTATCTAAGAGAATTTCTGCCACAGTTTAGTAAAATGTGTTCCATTTTATAATTATAAGCGAAATTAATATTTTGTAATAATTGAAAAATATAAAAAAATATTTCTTTTTTTTGAAATAGTAAATAAAAAAAATAAATTTCATTTAAATATTTGAATATTAAAAAAACAATATAAATGTTTTTTTATAAAATTGGTCTGTTTTTTAATTCTTAATTTTCTTTATTTATTCTTAATATCTAAATATATTGACCATATTCGAAATATGTATTTTAATTAAATACGTAAATAGAGAAGTTAGAGAATAAATGGAGGCTTTATG
>CALUUV010000140.1 GCA_944324055.1 Candidatus Gastranaerophilales bacterium
TCTTTGTATTCAGCGCCAACTGTAGAGAAAGTAGCATCGTTAGAAGCTGCATAAGTAACAACGTCATCGTTTCCGTAAGTGTTGTCAGTAGTATTTTCTTGGAATTTGTTAACGATTTCCCCTCTAGCTAAAGCATCATTATATGAAGCTCTGTCAGCTAATTGAATGTTAACTAAAGAGTATCCGATTTCATCAGACTCTTTATCAACTAAAGCAGTGTAGTCGTCCTTTAATTCACCATTATCTAATGCTTCAGTTGCATCAACTTGGTTCCCGTATTTATTATAGTAAGTGGTAGTTCCTGTTAATCTGGAAGCATCGTATCTATCAGATTTGTTAGTTAATGCAGTCAGAGTTCCGTGAGTATCATCTTCTCTGAAAGTTTGAACATAGTATTGTAAATCTTCGTCGTAAGCTTCATTCGGGTCAGTGACTCTGTCTAACTTCCCGTGTTTAGTAGAGCTGTTGTTAGCGCTTGCAGTAATTTTGTAAGCTTGGTTTTCTTGAACGCCGATAGAAGCTAAAGTAGTAGTATATTCAACCAAGTAGTTACCTAAATTATCTTGCGGTAGTACTTGTTTAATAGTCGCATCGTTGCCGCCGATAACGAATTCGTACTTAACAGTAGTGTAATCGTCAGTAGATGGCGGTGTAGGTACTGTCATAGTTAATAGGCTGTTATAATAGTTAGCAGATTGGTTAGACAAATTTGTTCTTTGTTGGTTAATTTGCTGCCCTTCAAATTCCAAATTTGACTGTCTTGCAGTTAAGCTTAGCAATCTAGCTTGTGATGCTGACATACCCATAATCAATTACTCCTATAATTTTTCCTTATGTAATTGATTACGGCATATCAGCAGTGAAACTTTAGCTTTTTTAACCTATTTGTTACATTTCGTTACAATAATCTATTCTGAGAAAAATCCGCCCATAAACTCTTCAAGTGCCTTTTGAGCCTCTGAGTTTGATTCTTTTTTAGGCTGTGGTTTTGGTTGTGTTTTTGGTCTATTATCTTTAGATGTTATTTCCATTTTGTATAATATATCTGTTGTTGTTATACTTCCATCATCATTGTATGATGTAAATTTTGCAGATTCTGGAACAGCATACTCCATATTGATACCATTTATTTGCCTTTTTTCGACTAATTTATTATTTTGATTTCTAATTTCTACTTTTGTTGGTACAATTTGATAATCTGCAAATGTGTTTTTTTGTTCAAGTTTATTAGTTTTTGCATTTTTAACTGTTTGTTCAACTAAAAATGGAACTTCCATTACTGTATACTTATTTACTGCAATATGCTCTTCTCCATTTGCAGAGAATGTTGTTGTTTTAGTCCAGGTTCTTTGTTTATTACTTGGAGGGATATTATTTGATTGTTGAGGTGTTGCTTTAGCGTTATTTGTTGCTTCTTCCCAAGTAATAGTATTACTATTTTCCGATTCTGCCGCTTTAGGGATTGGAGCAGTAATCTCTTTAGGGTTGGCATTAACTCTTGATTCCGGCATCATAACTTTTCCGGTTCCAAGTCCTGCAAGGAAAGCTGCAGTTGTAATTAATGTCCCTTTTTTTAGTTTAGTACTTACATTTGATTTTGGTTGGTATTTTTCTTCACTTGATTCTCTTCTTTTAAATTGTAATTGTGAATAGTTATTTCGGATTGAATTTGTTGACACACTTAACATAATTTATACTCCTTATTTATCCTCTACACACCACATAAAGCTCTCTCTATTTTTAATGTCTATAATATATTAATTAGTTGTATGTTTTTTTAATTGTTCAAAAGTTGTATGTTTAACATTTTGAATCGGTTTATTTTGATTTTGGTTCATATTCATTGCAACTTGTTGTTTGTGCTGCATTTTTTCTTTTCTTGCAGCTTCCAATTTTGCTCTATTTTTAGCTGTTATTCCATAAACAATTTTAGGAAGTATAATTCCAAGGAATGCAGGAACAAGTATTAATGTATTCAGCATCTTAGGTGCAGAGTTTAATCCTCTTGCTCTTTGAAGCATACCATTTATTTTACCAGGTTTTGCCGGTTCCATAAGTTTTTTAACAGCGTTATCATCAAAATGATTTGCAATAGCTTCTATAACTTTTGAGTTCGCAGCTTTTTTATCAAGACCGGATAAATTATCGAAGTTTGCAGCTGTTCCCGCAAATGAATCTTTACCATTTTTTAGGGTTTTGAATACTTTAACAAGATTACCGCCGCGTTCGTCAATATATTTTGCAAAGTTTGTTAATTGCTCTTTGTTTTCAATATGTCCGTAAATAGATTTTAAATCTTTGTTGCTGAATGGCTCAACACTGCTTAGAGGATTAATTGTATCAATAATTTTCTTAGCCATAGACATTTCTTTTTTCGGTTTATTTATTAATACAAATCCTGAAGCATTTTCGTAAGTATTAACCATTGCTTTTGACAATACAGGAACTCCAAAAGTTACTGCTGTTGTAGATATAATATCTCTTGTTAATATTTCTGGAACTTCTATTAAGTTTTTCTTGCCGTCTTCATCCATAGGCGCACGTTTTACTGCTGTATGAACTCTTGGTACAATCAAACCACCTGTTGCAAGAGCAGTCATTAATAACGGTGTTAATTGGTTTCCGTCAAATTGTAATTGTTTCAGTACGTTACCTTTGAATTGTACATTACCTTTTTTATCCGCTTGTTGTTTTGCTTTTGCTTTCATTTCCGGTTTGTGGTCGTGCTCAGGATTGAAACAAGCATTATCCATTGCTCCCGGAGGAACAGGATTAAGAATTGTATAAATTGCAGGAACAATTGATGTTGAACCGATAGTTCCGAGTGATGCTGCAACAGTTGCAAAAATTCTCTTAACCATTGTTTGATTAGCAAATTTCTTAGTAGATTCTTCTGTTAATTTGCTTACATCATCACTTTTTATTGCATCAAATGCATAGTTTCTCATTGATTCAATGGATTCATTTGCTCCATATATATCATTATTGAGTTTTATTTTGTTAACCAAGCCAAATTCTGTGGAGTTTGATGTATGGAAATCATTTAACTCTTGCAGCATAGTGCCTTTGGTTTCTGCAATTTGAGCTTTCAAAATATCTTTTTCAGATTGAACCTTTTTAGATTTTGGTTTGAATATATTTGTAACTCTGTCTTTGAATGATTTGCCTTTAGCATTCTTTAATCTAGCTTCAAGG
>CALUUV010000141.1 GCA_944324055.1 Candidatus Gastranaerophilales bacterium
GAAAGTCTTTCAACAACGCCACATTCTTTACATAAGTTACCAAATACTAAAGCACCTAATAATGGGCAAGCATCAGGTAATAATACGATACATAAAGATAAAACAACAAGAGGGAAAACAATTTTTTCACGTTTAGAAACTTCTCTTAATTGTTTCATTTCAATTTTACGTTCAGCTTCAGTTGTACATAATTTCATAATAGGTGGTTGAATAACAGGAACCAATGCCATATATGAATATGCAGCAACTGCGATAGCACCTAATAATTCAGGAGCTAATTTTGAAGTAACGAAAATTGAAGTAGGACCATCAGCACCACCAATGATACCGATAGCACCTGATTGTGGTAATGTAAAACCAAATACACAAAGTGCTAATAATAACGCACCAAATATACCAAACTGAGCAGCACCACCTAATAATGCAGTTTTAGGGTTAGCAATCAACGGACCAAAGTCTGTCATAGCACCAACACCCATAAAGATTATTAATGGGAATAAACCTTGGTGAATACCTGCTTCATATATGATACCTAAGAACCCATGTGGACCTGCGATATCACATACCGGAATATTTGATAAGAAACCACCAAATGCAATTGGAACTAACAATAGTGGTTCAAATTGTTTTTTGATACCTAACCACATTAAGAATAAACAAATTACTAACATGATTGGGTGTCCAAATTGATGTAAAAATTGTTCAACTGGACTTGTTATTGTAGGATCAGCAGGGGATATCATGTTAAATATCCCTGTTGAATGCCATAAATTTATTAAAC
The DNA here is from genome assembly GCA_944324055.1 of Candidatus Gastranaerophilales bacterium. GTDB lineage: Bacteria > Cyanobacteriota > Vampirovibrionia > Gastranaerophilales > Gastranaerophilaceae > UMGS1585. The sequence goes on from CALUUV010000141.1 coordinate 782, forward strand.
CTTCAGCTATTTGCATCTCAAGCCTCCTAACCTAAAGTTACCAATACTTGACCAGTAATAACTTTATCACCTTGCTCAACTTCAACTGATTGAATTGTTCCTGCAGATGGTGATTTTACTTCTGTTTCCATTTTCATAGCTTCTATAACTAAAAGTACATCGCCTTCTTCTACAGTGTCACCAACTTCAACACAAGTTTTTAATACGTTACCTGGTAATGCTGCTTTAACTGGAGTACCTTCGCCTGATGCAGCTGATGATTGTTGAATTCCTTCTGTAACAGAAATATCATATGATTTTCCATTAACTGTAGCTTTTTTATCACCTTCAAGTTTAACTGCATAGTTTTTGCCGTTAACTTTAACTGTGTATTCACTACCGTTTTTAGAAACAGGAGCGCAAGCTTGTTCAGGACAGTTCTTACGAACTCCAATAACACCGTGACCTTGTAAGAACATAATACCTTTTTCTTTACAAGCACCAGCAATGAAGATATTTTCATCGTTAACTTCTAAGCCGGCATCTTGTAACATTTTTGTAGCTGCTGCAATACCTTTTGTTTCATCTCTATCATTTAAGTCAACAACTTTTTCTGTAGTTGGTTGTAAACCTAATTGTTCTTCTGCAACTTTAACTACTTCAGCATCTGGTTCACAAGGAGTTTTTCCAAAGTAACCTAATACCATTTTACCGTAGCCTTCTGCAATCTTTTTCCAAGGTCCAAACATTACGTTGTTAAATGCTTGTTGGAAATAGAATTGAGAAACTGGAGTAACTGATGTTCCAAATCCACCTTTTTCTACAACTTCTTTCATAGCTGCAACAACTTCTGGGAATCTGTTCATTACGCCATTATCTCTCATCATTTGAGTATTAGCTGTTAATGCTCCACCTGGTAATGGTGAAGAAATAATCATTGGGTTAACTGCTAATGCTTCTGGTGGTAAGAAGTAATCTTTCATACATTCTTTGAAGATTTCTTCTGTTTCAATAATTTTTTCTACATCGATACCTAAATCGTATTCAGTACCTTTTAATGCATGCCACATAGAAACGATATCTGGTTGAGCTGTACCACCTGAAACAGGTTTCATTGCTAAGTCTATACCGTCAGCACCACCATCAAGTGCAGCTAAGTAAGCAGCTAAACCTGTACCTGCTGTTTCGTGAGAGTGGAATCTGATGTGAGCATCTGCACCTAAGATTTCTCTTGTACGTTTAATTGTTTCATATACTTTTCTTGGTGAAGAAGTACCTGAAGCATCTTTGAATGCTAAACTATCAAATGGAATACCAGCATCTAAAATTGAACGTAATACTCTTTCATAGAAATCTACGTCATGAGCACCTGTACATCCGATAGGTAATTCCATCATTGTTATTGTTACTTCGTGTTTTAAACCGTTATCTTTAATACATTGACCTGAGTAAATTAAGTTGTTTACATCGTTTAATGCATCAAAGTTTCTAACAGTTGTTACACCGTGTTTTTTAAACATTTTTGCGTGTAAGTTAATCATATCTCTTGGTTGAGAATCTAAACCTACAACGTTAACACCACGAGCTAATGATTGTAAGTTGATATCTGGACCAACTGCTGCTCTGATTTTATCCATTGTTTCAAAAGCATTTTCGTTACAGTAGAAAATTGGTGATTGGAATCTAGCACCACCTGCAACTTCAAAATGTCTGATACCTGCATCTACTGCTGATTTTAATGCAGGAAGAAAATCATCAACGAATACTCTTGCACCATAAACAGATTGAAATCCGTCTCTGAAAGAAGTATCCATAACTTTAATTAGTTTTTTTGTCATTTCTTTATCCTCTCTATAATACAAAAATTTTTAAGCATAAAAAAAGATACTCTAAAGACAAGTACCTTATTTTTTCATCATTGCTGACAATATAGCTACAGCAACTTCTTCATCATTTGAACTTTTTACTGATCTTTTTGAACCGGTTGTCTCTGGAATAACTTCTGGAAATATTTTATTCAACCAAATAACAACTTTTGACATGATATCCATGCAAAAAATCATTATACATAGGAAGAATAAAACTGTACCCATCCCTATAACCATTAGGGCTAAGCCATTTGCTAAATTTTCATTCATAATATATCTCCTATTAAAAATACATGATTTTTATTATTTTCATTTAAAACCAAAGCTCCATCATCGGTTAATCCAACTGCTATTCCCTCGTGTATTTCGTCTAATACATTGATGGAAACTCTCGTGTTCAAAAATGATGCCCTTTTTATATATTCATCTTTTATATACAAAAAGCCCTCATTTATAAATTTATCATAATACAAACAAAACTTTTCTAAAAG
>CALUUV010000142.1 GCA_944324055.1 Candidatus Gastranaerophilales bacterium
GTACTTATAAGTTTGAAACCTGCAAATATCAAAAGAAAGAATGAAAATACAGTTGATGCACAAGCTGATAATACTGCTATATTAGAATTTTTACCTCCACAAGATTTAAAAATAGAATAATCTATTGTAAAACCTATTATCAAAAATCCAGTAAGGATTGTAAAAACATTCACAGGGATTTTAAATATTTGAGTAATTGCAATACTTATTAATACCCCTAGAATTGGTGGAATAATTATTTTTAGAGATTTTTTGCCATATAAAATTGATAAAAATAATATCAAAGATAAAAATAGTATTGGAATTACTGGTTCAATATTTTTTCTACATTTATACAAATTTTCTGAAACATCTTTTTGAATATTAACTATTTGGATATCGTTGATATTGCCCAAAATAGATTTATCTAAATCATAAGCTAAAATAAAATATCTGCTATCATCTAATTTAAAAGATGAGTAATCAAAATCATTAATCAAACTAGATTTTTCTTGTTTTATGTTTGATATTTGTTCCTTGGTTAAGAAAGTTGCATATTTCTCTAAATTATTTTTATACAATTTATCAACAAGGCTTATATTCTCTTTTTGTCTTTCAATTGTTGGGACAAACTTTGTTCCCGAAATATAATTTACATTATTTTTATTCAAAATATCTGTTATAATTTCTTCTTTTTCTTGATTTGGAACAATTATAAAAGATATATCTTTATTTTCAGGATTAACTAATTGTTGGTTAATTTTTTCAGCTTTTGCTAAAGATTTATTCGGAGTATAAAGATTTTTTATACTGTCATCAAATTTTAGCTGCGAAAAACCTATTATAATTAAGCCTAAAGTTATTATATAAAATGCTTTTTTATTTATTTTTACTTGAGGACAATCTTCTTTTATATTCCCTGATTCAAATGGTAAGACTGGAAATACAAATATTACGAATAAATAAACTCCAATAAGTCCGAATATTGTATAAACAGATATTTGGTTTAATAAATTAATATTTGGAATTAATAAAAGAGCGAATGCTATTACTGTTGTAAGCATTGAAGATGTTAGATTTTTATAAAATATTTTATCGTGGGTTTTATGTGAATAATAATGAAGTGAATAATCTATGCCAATCCCTATTAAAGTTGTCGCAAATACCATTGTCAGAATATGAATTTGATTGAATATTAAAGATGTTCCAATATATCCGCAACCAAATCCAAACAATATACTCATCATTATTGCAAAAAATATTTTGTAAGATGAGAACATATAGCTACACAAAAATATTACAAATAATATCGCTAGAATACAGAATATATTTATCTGAATTGATGATAATTTTGCTGTTTTGTATGAATGAATAGGAGTTCCTGACAAATAAGTATTATAATTTTTTGCAATAGAAATTATTTTTCCAACATCTTGTGTTTTAACTTTGGTTATTGAATAGAATTTATCATTCATATAAAAACTATTATTAAAATTTGTCTGAATAAAATCCGTTACAAATAAGTATGGATCTTTTTCTATGCTAACTATTGGTATTCCCATTGGATTATATAAAAGCATAAGGCTATTATTCTGAATATCTGAATATTTACCCTGTTTTAATAATTCTCTTGTTTTATAGGTTAAGAAAATTTTAGGATTGTGATTTAGCTTTGACAAATAACTTGATTCATCTGTTGAAATTATATCCCCTGCTTTTTTATTAACAATTTCCTTACAAAATTTTTCCTGTTCTTGTTTCAATTCAACTGAATCATCAGATTCAAAAATAACACTTATATCAGAATTAACTTTTTTGTTCAAATCAATTAAAACTTTGGTTTGCGCATCTTCTTTTATAATAGATTTTAGAATATCTGTTTCAAAAGAAGGTTTATTTATAAATACATAAACTAAACCAACAAAAAATATTAAAATTAAAGTTATAGCCTTTTTCATTAGCTTTCCTTAAAATTAATTCTGGTTGAACTTCCATCAACATTTTTTATTTCTATGACATTAATTTTGTTATCACCTGATATATATAATCTTTTGACATATCTTTTCATTTGAGAATTTCTAGGAACCAACCCCAATTCCCAATGGTTAGATTTAACAAAATAAAAATCAAAATTCTTCTCTAAAGATGAATAATTTCTATTTACAATATCATTAATTATCTTATTAACTTGCTCATTTCGATTATAAGCAGTTGTCATATTAACAGGATATTTTGTATAAAAAATAACGCCTCTATTTTTATCAAAAACAAAATCTCCGCCTGAATTTAAAACAACAGGAGAATTTGGTATAGTTTTTGTTTGTGTAAATTTGCATCTTACGCTATTTCCAAAATCAGGAATAGAATTCATAACACATCTGGCACAAGATGGATGTAAAAAAACATCTGATGCTAGAACATTATTTGTTATCAACATCATTATTAGAATTATTTTCAATAAATTTTTCATATTCTTTTATTTTTTCTTTCATATTTTTAGGAACTTCATATATTGTGTTATTAGTCTTAACTTCAACACACATTTGCATTGATTTTGCGGTGAATATTTTTTCATCAGTTTTATCACTATAAATTGTGTATTTTATTATAATTGATGGCTCAATTTCTTCCAATTCACATTCTATCCTAATTCTATCGCCAAAATTTAATGGTTTTATATATTTCATATCCATTTTGACAATAGGATACATAAATCCATCTTTATACATATCCATATATGAATAATTTATTTTATCAAACATTTCACAACGAGCTTGTTCTAAATATTTTATATAATTCCCATGCCAGACAATATTCATCGGATCTAAATCATAAAACTGAACATCAATATATGTTGTCGTTTTTATCATAACAAGCTCCTATTCAAAAATGTTTATTTTAGGGAATTGTCCACTTGAATATACTTTATCACCTTTTTGATATTTATACAAAATTGAATTCTCATTCTCTGTAAAAATCAAATCAATTTCTTTGTCAGGAACTATCAAATTAGAGAATTTTATTTTCTTTAATTGTCCCATACCTATATCGTATCCAAATAATTCTTTAATATAAAACGCAGCATAATAAAGCTGAACAACCCCCGGAACGATTGGGTAATTATCAAAATGACCTTTAAA
>CALUUV010000143.1 GCA_944324055.1 Candidatus Gastranaerophilales bacterium
TCAAGATTAATTGATAGACCTATCAGACCTTTATTCCCTAAAGGATATAGAAATGATATTCAAATCGTAGCTCAATTATTCAGCTATGACCAAGAAAATCAACCTGACACATTAGCAATGTTAGGTGCATCTTGTGCATTAATGCTAACAGGTGCTCCATTTGAAGGACCTATTGGTGCTGTAAGAGTTTCAAAAGATGAAAATGGTAATTTCATTGCAAACCCTACACATCAACAAGCTAAAAGTTCTGATTTAGACATTGTTGTTGCTGGTACTCATGATTCAGTAATCATGGTTGAAGCAGGATGTAACTTCGTTTCAGAAGATGACATTATGGCAGCAGTTGAATTCGCACAAGGCGAAATCAGAAAACAATGTGATGCACAAGTAGAATTCGCAAAACAATGTGAAGTTGTTAAAGAAGAATTTGTTAATCCTTATGACACATCAGAAATCAAACAAATTATTGACGAAACAGCTCACGATATGATTTTTGATGCTTATCACAACTTTGATAGAGAATATAGACAAAATAAATTAGAAGAAGCTAAAAATCTTGTAAAAGAAAAAATCGATGCACTTCCTGAAGACCATGCAATAAAAGCAATGATGGAAGAAACTGGTATCGATTTTGTTGCAGAAGAATTTAAAGCTGCTGAAAAGAAAATCATGAGAGCAATGATTTTAGATGAAAACGTTAGAGCTGACGGAAGAAAACCAACCGATGTTAGACCTATTTGGTGTGAAGTTGGAGTTATTCCAAGAGCTCACGGTTCTGCAGTATTCACAAGAGGTCAAACTCAAGTATTATCAGTTGCAACTTTAGCAGGTCCTGCAATGAAGCAAGAACTTGATGGAGTTGATCCTCAAACTGAAAAAACTTATATGCACAAATATATCTTCCCTGGATTCTCTGTTGGTGAAGTAAAACCATTAAGAGGACCTGGAAGAAGAGAAGTTGGACACGGTAACTTAGCAGAAAGAGCTAACGTTCCTGCATTACCTTCACAAGAAGAATTTGGTTATACAATCAGAGTTACATCTGATGTATTAGAATCAAACGGTTCAACATCAATGGCATCTACTTGCGGTTCATCAATGGCATTAATGAATGCTGGTGTTCCTGTAAAATGTATGATTGGTGGTGTTGCAATGGGTATGATTACTGAAGAAGGTAGAGAACCTGTTGTATTAACAGATATTCAAGGTATTGAAGACTTCCTTGGAGATATGGACTTCAAAGTTACAGGTAATGATACTGGTATTACAGCACTTCAAATGGATATGAAAGCTAAAGGTATTGCAAACGATACATTAAGACGTGCATTACAACAAGCAAAAGAAGGCAGACTTCATATCTTAGGTGAAATGAGAAAAGCAATCACTGAACCTGGACCAATGTCTCCATTTGCACCAAGCATATCAACAATGACAATTCCAGCTGAAGATATCGGAATTGTTATCGGACCTGGTGGAAAACAAATTAGAGCAATCATTGATGCTTCAGGTGCTGAAATTGACATCCAAGATAACGGAGTTGTTACAATCACTTCTAACGACCAAGAAGGTGCTGAAATCGCTAAGAAAATGATTAGAGATTTAACTTTCAAACCTGAAGTTGGTATGGTTTTAAAAGGTAAAGTTGTTAGAATTATACCTATCGGTGCTTTCGTTGAATTAGGCGGTGGTAAAGATGGTATGGTTCACATTTCACAAATTTGCCAAGAAAGAATTGAAACTATTGAACCTCACGTTAACATTGGCGATGAAGTTATCGTTAAAATTATCAAAATTGACGATAAAGGCAGAGTTAATTTAACAATTAAGGGTGTTTCTGAAGAAGAAAAAGCTCAATTCAATTCTTAATTAACTAATTAGATATAGTAAAGAGGTGGAATAGATTATTTCACCTCTTTATTTTATAAGGAGAATATTATGGATTTTGTTATTGATAAAGAAAAATGTATTCATTGCGGACAATGCGTTAAGGACTGCGTATCTGGGATTATTGAATTCAATGAAGAAAACCACCCTTATATTACAGACGAAAATCGTTGTATCAAATGCCAACACTGTTTAGCTGTTTGTCCTACTGGAGCATTAAAAATATTCAACAAAAATCCTGAAGATTCTGAACTTACAAACAATTTCCCAACAGATGAACAATTATTAAATCTAATTAAATCAAGAAGAAGTTATAGACACTATAAACCTGAAAATATTCCTAAAGATTTAATGGATAAATTAAAAAATATGTTAAAATACCCGCCAACAGGTTGCAACTTCCATAAACTACACTTTTCAATTATTGAAGATATTGAGGTTATGGATAAGTTTAGAGATATAGCAAATAATAAAATCAAAAAACTATTCACTACAAAAAAATTATCTTCAATAGTAAATAAATTTTCTAAATACAAAGATGCATTTTTAAATGGAGAAGATGTGATATTTAGAGATTGTCCACACATGATTGTTGTATCATCACCAATAAATGCTCCATGCGCCCCAGAAGATGCAATTATTAATTTGAGTTATTTTGAACTTTATGCGCAAAGTTTAAACATTGGGACTCTATGGTGCGGGTTCGCAGAAATATGTTTAAAAGTATTCCCAGATTTATGTGAATATTTAGAAATTCCAGATGGCTATAAACCTATGTATGTAATGTTATTTGGGCTACCTGATATTCATTACACAAGAACTGTTCAACCGGAAGAATATCAAATTACATCTGTAAATGATAAACCAATAAAAATGAATTTTATAAAAAAATTAAAAAGATATTTTTGGAATTTTATAAGATAAAAATAAGTTATAAATATAAAAACAATTAATAATCTGCTCAAACCCAGTAATATTTAAACTCTAAACTATACGGTTGATATTCTAATTTTTATACTCAAGATTCAAAAATTAAGTCCGTCTATCATGCTACATCAGACAGTATATGGAGAAGTAATGTCCGAACAGCTTACGATACCGGCAGTTAATAAGACTGAGGAAGCAGAGAAGGCGCTAGAAAGTGCTCGTCTTGCGCACCAAAGATATCTTATTAAACAACAAAAAGAAGATATTGATAGAGCTATACTTTATTATGTTGATGCAATAAAATA
>CALUUV010000144.1 GCA_944324055.1 Candidatus Gastranaerophilales bacterium
TCAGTTGCAAAAAATCCTGAAGAAGTAAAACCTTATATAATAAGTGGTCTAACAAAAGACACAGTAAAAGAACTTAAGAAATTCACAAAAGATAAGAGTTGCCCAGGTTGTAACTTAATCGAAGTAATGTGTTGTGAAGGTGGATGTATTGGCGGAAACGCAACAATCAATATACCACGTGTTGCAAGAAAACAATTAAAATCATTACTTGATGAAAGCCACGATTTGGAAAGAAAAGACTAATATCTTATAAAAAAAGAGGTTGACAGCCGGTAGAAATACCAAATAACAAGCGAGGGATTAAATCCCTCGCTTGTTGTTTATAAGCCTTTTATAAATTCATAAATATCAGAATTTAAAGCATTAATAATTGAAGCTAATAACAATAATGTTAATCTTTTATACTCACCATTTTCAATACGTTTTATTGTAATAGTTTGCTTATTAATTAGATGTGCAAGTTCTTCTTGTGATATTTTAAGATTTTCTCTTTGCTTTTTAATTCTCTTGCCTATTTCTTTATTTATATCCATTTATTTCTCCTATTATATGTTAACTATTAAATAGTGACACATAAAAAATTTAAGTTGTTCTAATACACGAACAACTTAAATTTATAGATACAAATAAAACTCAATATTAAAGATAAAAATTTAGAAATTATTATTTTATCTAGCTTTCTCCTCTTGTATTCTTTTATAAAATTTATAGGCTAAATCATTATTTAATTTAGAAACTTTAAACAAAAAATGTTGTTTTTGTGCAACTATATCTAAATAAATATCTTCTTTTTCATTTTTTATAATTTTTGTTTCTTGTTTTGTTCCTATACCTGACATTCCACCTACTATTGCTCCAATAGGACCTAACAATAAACCTCCAACAATTGCCCTGCCTATTACTGATTTGTCTTTTTCTATTGTTTCATATTCAGCAGGTGTATATTCTCTTTTTAAATCAATAATTACACGTTTTGCTTTTGATATTAAAACTGTTTCCTTTTTAACAAATCCTAAAAGTTTCTCAATTTGTAACATATCATCTTTAATAGATAGTTGATAATGTTCCCCTCTTCCATTACAATTTCCCCCTGTGTTGTCAACACATAGCTCTTCTGCAACTAAAGAAACTTCATCACTTAAAGCACGCTTTATCAATATGTACAAAAGCCATAAAATCAATAAGATGGGAATTGATACTATAATTAATGCAACAATATTTATAATGATATTTTCCATACAGAAATAATATTATATTTTCCACAAAAATACAATTTCTAATTATTAATTCAATAAAATTTACCCCTAAATAATGCTTTTCTTCAATCTTTCAGAGCGATTTTCGCTAAGCAAGTTTTTCAATTTCATAATCGCTTGAGCGTGGATTTGACATACTCTTGATTCTGATATCTCAACAGCTTCACCAATTTCTTTGAATGTCATGTTCTCATGATAGTAAAGAACCATAATCATTCTTTCTCTTTCTGGTAAGCGTTTCAAAGCTGCCTCTAGTTGGTTTTTAACATTCTTTTCTTCATAAGCCTCGTGAGGAGTCAAGTGATGTGAATCTTGGATAGTATCAATGATTTCCATACTATCATCACCTGAACCTTTTTTATCATAAATTGAGGTTATTGTTGTATCATCAGCTAAAATTTGATCAACTTTTTCTGCATCTAATCCTAATAATTCTCCAACTTCCTTATTTGTTGCAGGACGACCAAATTTCTTTTTCAATTCTTCTTGTGCTTGTTTTACATCTCTAATTTTCTTTCTTACTGTTCTTGGCAAGAAATCTTGTGAACGAATCTTATCAATGATATTACCTCTGATTCTTACCAATGCATAAGTTTCAAAACGAGCACCATTTTGTGGAGTATATTTTTCGACAGCGTCAATTAAACCTTCTACACCATAACTTGAAATATCTTCAAATGAAAAAGTAGGAGGCAAAGCAACTTTTACACGACCTACTACATATCGTGTTAGGTAAATATACTGAACAATTAAAATATCTCTCAGTTTTTTATTAGAACGGTCAGCAAAATATTGCTCCCAAACCTTTACTAATTCTTCGTCTGAAAGTCTTTTAATATTATTATAGCTACTAAAATTATTAGTCTGCTCCATCCCTATACCTATAAAAAGTACTTCAATATTATTGTATCTAATATTAAATAAGGGACATCATATATTTATATGAAATACATTTTTAAACAAGTTATTCTTTTACAGCACCCTTTAAAACATCATTAATTAAATATTTCTTTTGGAGTAAAAATATTAGAATTGTAGGAACTGCACATACTAAAGAGCAAGCAAACAAATCGCCCCACATAGTAATTTCTCGATAGCTACCTTTAAAAATAGCCAGCCCCAGAGGAAGAGTCCGCATACTTTCGCTATTAGTAACGATTAAAGGCCAAATAAAACTATTCCAAGAGGTAATAAATGTAAATATTGCCAATGTCGCAATCGCTGGCATAGCAAGAGGCATTGCTATTTTGAAAAACATTTGAAATTTATTACAACCATCAATAGTTGCAGCATCTTCCAACTCTTTTGAGAACCCTAAAAAATACTGTCTCATCATAAATACACCAAAACCTCCAAACAGACCAGGGAGGATAAGTGCTTGATAAGTATCAACTAGGTGTAATTCTCTCATCAAGAAAAATAAAGGTATTATATTTACTTGAGGAGGGATAAACATTGTTATTAAAAAAGTAAAAAATATCACATTTTTATACTTAAAATTCATTCTTGCAAAAGCATAACCTGCTAATGTAGAAAAGAAAACTTGGCCAATTGTTGTAAGAACAGAAACAATAACACTATTTATAAAATATTTTGTGATAGGTATTGCCTTGAATACATGTAAATAATTATTTGTTGTTAACGAAAAGCTAGAGAAATTAAGTTCATTAGTTGAAGATAATGATATCAATACCATTACAAAAAATGGAAACAACATTCCTATCGCTGTCAACATCAAAATCAAATGAAGTATAAATTTTCTACTTAACATACTTTAGATTGTAACACGATTCTAATATTAATATTTGATTTTATAAAATTAGAATTAATATATAATATAGAT
>CALUUV010000145.1 GCA_944324055.1 Candidatus Gastranaerophilales bacterium
TTTTCAAAATATGAAACATATACGCATATTGGGTTCTATATTTTAGGTATAAATTTTGCGATAAGAAAAAAATAATTATTAATTTTAATGTAAAATATTAATATTAAAAGAAAGAGTTATATGTATATTACAGTAGTAGGAACAGGATATGTAGGTTTGGTTGCGGGCGCTTGCTTCGCCGATATGGGGAATGATGTTATCTGTATCGACAACAACCTTGAAAAAATTGAACAGCTTAAAAATGGAATAATCCCTATATACGAACCGGGGCTAGAAGAACTTGTTAAATCTAATATGATTGAAAACAGGCTTGTTTTCTCATCTGATTTGGATTCTGCTGTAAAAAAATCTCAAGTTTGTTTCATTGCTGTTGGAACTCCTCAAGGGGAAGATGGTTCTGCCGATTTACAATATGTTTTCAATGTTGCAGAATCTATTGCTAAATCGATGAATGAATACAAAGTCATAGTGAACAAATCAACTGTTCCTGTGGGTACTGCTGAAAAAGTTGCTCAAATTATTAAACAAAACACAACTCACTCCTTTGATGTTGTATCAAATCCGGAGTTTCTAAAACAAGGAAATGCAGTTGATGATTTCCTTCATCCTGATAGAGTAATTATTGGATCTGATTCTGATAAAGCGATACAAATTATGCAAGATATTTATTCACCATTCTTTAGAACAGGAAATCGTGTAATTGTTATGGATGTTAAATCAGCCGAAATGACAAAATATGCAGCAAATTCTTTTCTTGCAACAAAAATTTCGTTTATGAACGAAATCGCAAACCTTTGCGAAAAAGTTGGTGCTGATGCTGAAATGGTAAGAGTTGGAATGTCTACGGATTCTCGTATAGGGAATAAATTCTTGTTCCATGGACTTGGTTACGGTGGAAGCTGTTTCCCTAAAGATGTTAAAGCTCTTATCAATACAGGTTTAGAACATGGTTGTGAAATGAGTATAATCTCATCTGCTGATAAAGTTAACAAAGAACAAAGAAATATTTTTATCGAAAAAATTACAACTCGTTTTGGACAAAATCTACAAGGCAAAACTTTTGGAATTTGGGGGCTTGCATTCAAACCTAAAACTAACGATATGAGAGAAGCTCCTGCTATAACAATAATAAATGCCTTGTTAGAAAAAGGAGCAAAAATAAAAGCTTTTGATCCAAAAGCTATGGAAACTGCTAAGTTTTATTTTAAAGATAAAATAACATACACAAAAACCGCATACGAAGCATTAGAAAATTCTGATTGTATGTTATTATTAACAGAGTAGAATGAATTTAGAAGACCTGATTTTGAAAAAATTAAGTCATTACTAAAAAATCCTATTATTTTTGATGGACGTAATCAATACGATGAAAAAAGACTAAAAGAAAAAGGATTTGAATATTATCAGATAGGGAAAAAATTAAATGGATAAGAAAGTTTTATTAACAGGTGTTACTGGGCTTATAGGAAAAGAAATTATTGAGCCATTAAAAAATCTAGGATATGAAATATCAGCACTAACTATTGATGAAAATAACCCTGATAATGGCGTTAATTGGATTAAGTGTAATTTATTTGATGAAGAATCTGTTAAAAAAACTTTTGAAACTGTTAAACCAACCCACTTGATGAACTTTGCATGGGCTACAACGGGTGATTATTTATCTTCTGATATAAATTTAGAATTCGTAAAAGCAGGGGTTAACTTATTAAAATATTTCAAACAAAATGGCGGGAAACGTGCAGTTTATGTCGGAACATGTTTTGAATACAAATTCAAAGATGAACCATTGAAAGAATATGACGCAGTTAATCCACAAACATTATATGCAACAAGCAAAAATGCCCTAAGAGAAATAGCAGAATCTTTTTGTAAAACAAATCAAATATCTTTTGGATATGGAAGAATATTTTATGTATATGGTCACGGAGAAAATGAAAAACGACTTACTGCACATTTAATAAAGACTTTGCAAGAAGATAAAGAAGTAACAATCAATTGTGGCAGATTGGTTAAAGATTATATGTACACAAAAGATATTGCAGGTGGTTTTGCAGCATTCTTAGACAGTAATGTTGAAGGAATTGTTAATATGGCAACAGGCAAGGGGATTTCATTAAGAGATTACTCAACATATATTGCCAAAAGATTAGGTAAAGAAAAATATTTGATAATCAAAGAAGAAGAAACTAATCAACCTAAAATAATTGTAGGTGATAATACAAGACTAACAAAAGAAGTCGGATATAAAATAAAATATACATTCGAACAAGCTATTGACGAAATTTTAAACCATTAAAAATTAAACACTAAAAAAGGCTTAAATTAAATTTTAAGCCTTTATTAAATCTTTTCCTCTACTCCCAAAATAAATGATTAATAATTCATTTTCCACTATAATATATAATCTTTTTCAACTCTCCCCTGAGCCTTGTAGCCATCACTCCCTTCCAAGTAACATGGTTATATTAGGCTAAGTAAGGTGGATAATCAAGTAACGAAAAGTTCATGGAAAATTTACAATCTAACATGCCCTCTATTATTACTAGAATTAAGACTATCTTTACAAACTTAATGAACGAAATTTAATGAAAATAAGTAAAAACATGCATCTTTTTTTGTTGACTTTTTATATTTAATAAGAAGCTTAGTAAAAATAGGAATTGTAAAAATCGATTATAAAAAACAACCAAATGTGAAGAAATATTATGATTAATTTTTACACATAAATATCAGGTTCAATCTCAATAAATATCAACATTTACCCCCTATGCAAGTAATTGTTAATATTTATTTAGTAAATTTTTGTTTAAGTTAATTTTATTTTTTTAAACTCAATAATGACAAGCTTTTAGATGATTTTGAGGTCAAAAAACTTGTAAAAAAATTGTCATGTAAACACTTTATATTTGTCTTTTCAAGTTTAATTTGGTTTAATAGTTATACAGACATCGGAAACATTTTTAAGTTTTGTATAACTAAATGTTGGGAGTTAAAAAAATCAATTACATTATTGATAGGATGTCAAAATAGTTGATAAAATTTAAAATATAATTAGAAAATGCAGTTAGTATTTCGGAGGGCGTATTTGTG
>CALUUV010000146.1 GCA_944324055.1 Candidatus Gastranaerophilales bacterium
TTTATCAAATACTTCTGCTGTTTCTAAATCCATGTATTTTCCAGTTTCTTTATCAAAAATGAACTTAGCAGCTTGTCTTCTTGAGTTCAAGTCACCTTTTTTTGCTAAAGTGATAATACCTTCTGCGTATGGTCTTAAAGCTTTTGCTCTAGCCATAGTAGTTTTGATTTCACCGTGAACAAAAAGTTCAGTAGCCAATGAACGTAACAAGGCCTTTCTTTGGTCTTGAGCTTTGCTAAGCGTATGTTTTTTACATTGGTGTCTCATTTTTTTGTTTCCTTATATCTAATTTACTATTAATTTTCATCTCCGATTAAAACACCATTTTCATCCATTTCTGGGCTTGGTGCTAAATCTAATCCGTGTTCACGTAATCTTTCAATAACTTCATCTGATGATTTTTTACCAAAGTTTTTGATATTTAATAAATCATGTTCAGATTTCTTTAATAATTCAGCCATTGAATTTATGCTAGCACGTTTTAAACAATTGTATGCTCTTACAGATAACTCTAATTCTTCAATAGTAATTGAAGGAGTTTCTTCAGCTTCTTGAGGTTCATCTTCTACAATTGCTTCTTCTGAACTGTATGTTTCAATAATTGGAGCATTTCCTGTTATTGAAGCGATTTGAACAAAGTGTTCAATTAATAAGTTTGCAGCTTGAGCTAATGCAGTTGAAACATCAATTGTACCATTTGACCAAATTTCTAATGTTAATTTATCAAAGTCAATAGATCCACCAACACGAGTGTTTTCTACATCATATTTAACACGTTTAATTGGCATAAATGTTGCATCGATAGGTAATACATCAATTGATGTCATTTCGTTTGATACACGAGGTACATCATTTGCTACATAACCTTTACCTGTTTCTACTGTAATATCAGCGTGGAAGCTACCACCATCTGCTATTGTACAGATTAACCAGTCTGGATTAACAACCTTAACACCTGCAGGTAATTGGATATCACTTGCTAAAACTGGGCCTGGTTTATCAACATCTATTCTTAAATGTTGTGGTTCTTTAGAATCAGTTTTGATTGCTAAACCTTTTAAGTTTAATAAAACGTCAACTACATCTTCTAAAACACCAGGTATTGCAGTATATTCGTGAGTAATACCTTCAATTCTTGCTGAAGTTACTGCTGTTCCTTCTAAGCTTGAAAGTAATACACGTCTTAGAGAATTACCAATTGTAATACCAAAACCTCTTTCCAATGGTTCGATAACATATTTACCATATTGAGAACCGTCAGAACTTGTTGCAGTGTTTACAGTTTTTATTTTTAATTCCATGTTTTAATTTCTCCTATCAATTCTATTATTTAGAATAGTACTCAATAACCAAATGTTCTTTGAAATCTGGATCTAATTCATCTCTGTTTGGAAGTCTATCAAAAGTGATTTTTAATTCATCTTTATCAACTGTAATCCAATTTGGAGCACAAGATAAATCGATCATTTCCATAACTGATTTTAAATAATTAGAGCTTTTTGCTTTTACTGCAACAACGTCACCAGCTTTTAGTAAGTATGATGGAATATCAACTTTCTTACCGTTTACTGTAACGTGTCCGTGGTTAACAATTTGTCTAGTTTGTTTTCTTGTTACACCAAAACCTGCTCTGTATAATACGTTATCTAGTCTTGATTCTAATATTTGTAACAAAATAGTACCTGTTACACCTTTTTTACGTGCAGCAGTATTATAATATTTTGCGAATTGTTTTTCACTTACTAAGTATGTAAGTCTGATTTTTTGTTTTTCATTTAAGTGAATTGCATATTCAGAAAGTTTCTTTCTTACAGCACCGTGCTGACCTGAAGCAGTTTGTCTCATTGAAGAAGTCAACTTTCTATTTGATAAATCTTTTACTCCGAAGTTACGGAATAATTTGTTTGTAGGTCCTGTATATCTAGCCATACAGTTTATTCTCCTTTTCCTTGCTGGTGAGGCACCTATGACTCTTTCGAGCTCTCACCAAATTGTAACTTAACTATTTGTAAAGTAATTATATAAAACTTTAATTATACTCTACGTTTTTTAGGAGGACGGCATCCGTTGTGCGGAATAGGTGTTACGTCCTTGATTAATGTGATTTCAAGTCCTGCTGCTTGGATTGCTCTAATTGCAGTTTCACGACCTGAACCTGGACCTTTGATATAAACTTCAACTTTTTTCATACCTTGGTCAATTGATTTTTTTGCTACCAATTCTGCTGCTGATTGAGCTGCGAATGGAGTTCCTTTTCTTGCACCCTTGAATCCTGTTGCACCAGCTGTTGCCCATGCAATAGCATTACCTTGAGTGTCTGTAGAAGTTACGATTGTATTGTTAAATGTAGATTGAATATGTACAACCCCTTGCAATACATTCTTCTTTTCTTTTTTCTTTGTTTTTTGTGGTCTTGCCATTTCTATTTCCTTTATATTAATTAATTATTTTACTTCCAATTTTAAAACCTATTTCTTTTTAGAAACTGGTCCTGTTTTCTTTCCACGTCTTGTTCTTGCATTTGTTTTTGTTCTTTGTCCTCTGCAAGGTAAGTTTCTCTTATGTCTCATTCCTCTATAAGAGTTAATTTCTTGAAGACGTTTGATATTCATTGTAATTTCACGACGAAGGTCACCTTCAATGTGATAATTTGATAATTCGTTTCTTAATAATTTAATATCTTCATCTGTTAAATCATCTGTTCTTAAGTCTGGTGAAATACCAGTTGCTTCTAAGATTTTCTTACTTCTAGTTGGTCCAATACCAAAAATATAAGTAAGTGCTATTTCAATTCTTTTATTACGAGGTAAATCAACCCCTGCTAGTCTTGCCATTTAATTTTCTCCTTTTCTGTTGTTAGATTTTTTTTCATAGGAGGCATAAATACTTCCTCCCCACCGATGTTTTTAGTCCCTCGGTTGGACATCTAATTAACCTTGTCTTTGTTTGTGTTTAGGATTTTCACAGATAACTGCTACTCTGCCTTTTCTTCTGATAACCTTGCACTTATCGCACATTGGTTTTACTGATGATCTTGTTTTCATAATTACATTCCTTTATA
>CALUUV010000147.1 GCA_944324055.1 Candidatus Gastranaerophilales bacterium
TTCAAAAATTCTTATCCTCAAATAAGAGATTTCTTAATTGAAGAAGAAGGAAACTTAAATCTTGAAACAGATACAGATAAAATTGAAATCACTTCATTTGAACAACTTCATAAAATCATTGACGATAGAGGGCAAAAAGGTCTAACTATTCAACGATTCAAAGGTTTAGGAGAAATGATGCCTGAACAATTATGGGATACAACAATGAATCCTAAGACAAGAACTTTATTAAAAGTTAGTATTGAAGATGCGATGATGTGTGACCAATTATTTGATATCCTTATGGGTGATAAAGTTGAACCAAGACGAGATTTCATCCAAACTCACGCAGTGTATGCAACTAATATTGATACATAGGGATAAAGATAAAAGGGCAAATAAAAAACGATTTAGAATTTAAGGGCATATTTAATATGCCCTTGTATTAATTATAAGAAATAGAAAGAAGATAAAAATGAAAAGAGAAATGATTTTTTTAGGACCACCAGCTTGTGGTAAAGGAACTCAAACAAGTAAATTAGCAGAATATTTTAATCTACCTCACGTTGATACAGGTTCATTATTAAGAGCTGAAATATCTGCAGGAACAGAAAATGGTAAAGTTGCAAAACAATTTATAGATAAAGGGCAATTAGTACCAGTTGAATTGGTTGCTAAAATAATCAAAGATAGATTATCACAAAAAGATTGTGAAAACGGCTACATTTTAGACGGGTTCCCAAGAAGTGCAGAACAAGCAGATATGCTAACTAAAATAAACGAAGAAATTGATGAAAATAAAGAAACTTCATTCAAAGCTGTTTATTTTGATTTAGACCAAGAAATTCTTATTTCAAGAATTGTTAACAGACGTTCTTGCCCTAAATGCGGTGAAATTTATAACATCAAATTCCACCCACCAAAAGTAGAAGGAATCTGTGATAAATGCGGAGCAGAATTAACTCAAAGAAAAGATGATAATGAAGAAACTGCAAAAGCAAGATTTGAAACATACTTCAAAGAAACAGCACCTCTTGTTGATTATTACAAAAATAAAAATGTTTTAAGAACAATAGATGCAAATGGTAGTATTGATGAAGTATGGGAAAGATTGTTGAAGGTAGTAAATGATTAAAAGAAAATCAAAAGATGAAATAAAAAGAATGCGTCATGCAGGACATATTGTTGCACTTGTTCATCAAGAAATGAGAAAGGTTGTTGAACCTGGTATTAGCACTAAAGAACTTGACGATATTGCAATGCGAATAATAAAAGAAAACAAAGCAATTCCAACATTTTTAGGATACTCTGGTTTCCCTGCAAGTATTTGTACATCCATTAACGAAAAAATTGTACATGGTATTCCATCAAAAGATGAAATCCTAAAAGAAGGAGATATCATAGCAATTGACGTTGGGGCAACATATGGCGGAATGGTTGGTGATAGTGCATGGTCTTATGCCGTAGGCAAGATTTCAGAAGACAAACAACGTCTTATGAAAGTAACAGAAGAAGCCCTATTTGCAGGAATTTCAAAAATGAGAGCAGGAAATGTTCTGGATGATATTTCAGGAGCAATCGAAGATGTTGCTAACAGAGAAAAAATGGGAATTGTAAGGAATTATGGTGGACACGGAGTTGGACATGAAATGCATGAAGATCCATTTTTATTCAATTTTAGAGTTGGCAACCAAACTAAATTAAAAAGTGGTTATGTAATTGCAATCGAACCAATGTTAAACCTAGGTTGCGATGATGTTGTTGTTTTAGATGACAAATGGTCAGTCGTAACAAAAGACGGTAAAGCATCTGCTCACTTTGAACATACTGTTCTTTGTACGGATGATGAACCTATTCTAATGACAACACTTATGGAGGGGTAAAGGGGTAAAGGGGTAAATATAAAAAAAGGATTAAATATATGAAAAACTCATCAATAAATTTTGCAGGAGCTTTTAAATTTAGTTACAAAAGCCCAGCAGATACAAAAGGGTTATGTGAATTGTCGCAATTATGCAAAAAACACGAAGACAGGTTCAAAAGTGTAAGAATATATACAGAAAATCCTAAAAAGGGAATTCGTTTTGAAGATGGTGCATACCTAAGAAGCAAGTTAATCGTTCCAGACAAAATTGATAATCAGGTTTCACATATTCTTCAAAAAAATAACATTGAATATGAATACCTAGGTAAAAATAAAAAAGTATAAATTGAAAAGCTTTAAAGACTAAAAAAATCTTTAAAGCTTTTTTATTTACAAAAGCAGGTACTAGATAAATCTAATACCTGCTTTTAATTTTCAATATTGTTCAATTACTAAACAGCTGCTAATTCACGAGCTTTTCTAGCTTCTACAACTGCTTGAGCTGCTGCAAGTTTTGCTTGAGGAACTCTGAATGGAGAACAAGATACGTAGTTCAAACCAATTCTGTGACAGAATTTAACTGAATCAGGATCTCCACCGTGTTCACCACAAACACCACCAAGTAATTTTGGATTTACAGCTTTACCTTTTTCCATAGCCATTTCGATTAATTGGCCAACACCATCTTGGTCTAATGTTTCGAATGGGTTAGCAGGTAAGATTTTTTGCTCTACATAGTTTTTCAAGAATTTACCTTCAGCATCGTCTCTTGAATAACCAAATGTCATTTGAGTTAAGTCATTTGTTCCGAATGAGAAGAATTCTGCGTGTTCTGCAACTTTATCAGCTGTTAATGCTGCACGAGGAATTTCAATCATTGTACCGAATTTGTATTCGATTTCAATTCCTTTTTCAGCCATAACATCTTTAGCTACACGAACTAAAATATCTTCTGCTGTTTTTAACTCATTTACGTGACCAATTAATGGAATCATAACGTAAGGATGAACTTTATAACCTTCTTTTGCTAAATCACAGCAAGCTTCGAAGATAGCTCTTACTTGCATTTCGTTGATTTCAGGATAAGTTAAACCTAAACGGCATCCACGTAAGCCCATCATTGGGTTAGATTCTGATAAACCTTCAACGATTTCTAACATTTTTGCATCTTCTGAACAATC
>CALUUV010000148.1 GCA_944324055.1 Candidatus Gastranaerophilales bacterium
CCATCAGATGTTTGGACAATTTTATCAGGAAGTTGAAACTCATCAAATACCATATAAGGAGCTTTTACGATATCATCTTTAATTTCGACTCGTTTTAATAATTGATGTAGCATATCAGGTTTTGTTTTATAACAAAGAACACCTGTTTCCGTACAACCATACATATCAATTACATCGGTATAATTTAATAATTCCTCAAAATCTTTTTCTTCTAATTTCGCCCCAGCAGATGTTATCACCAAAGGTCTATTTGCAGGAATAATATTATATTTAACCATACGACTCAAAAATACAGGAGTTGAAACAAATACAGAATTTTCTGAAGATAAATCCTGAGGATAAACAACTCTTGTCGTATTTATTGGAATTCCTAAAACCATTGGTAAAAATAAACATACAGTACATCCATAATGATGAGCTAATGTTGATGAAGTCAAAAACTCTGTTGCTTTTGAAAAGTCATAAATCTCTGACATATCCTGAGCTTCTGCAATCAAGTTTTTTATTGCAACAGGTATCATTTTAGGGGTAGAAGTTGTTCCTGATGTTAGAAAATTAATAACGTAATCTTGATTAATTTCACCTAATTCAACCTCATCTTCTGAATCAAAAATTTCATCTACAAACAAACCTTCTGTATACTGTAATTTTGTTTTATCAGAAATAATAACAACATTAATTTCTAAATATATACAACTAAATAAATTTACTAAAAATACAAAAGTATCATCTCCGCATAAAACGACCTGATTAGGGTTAAGTTTTTTGATATGGCTCATCTGCTTTTTTAAAACAGACTTAAACTCTTTATATGTTATTTTCTGTCCATTATGGACTAAAAAAACAACATTATCATTATCTAGCACTTAACTCCAACCTTTCTTTTATACCAAAGTCTTATTGGATATTCGATTGCAAAAGTTAAACCAATTAAGCAGTATGAAATAAATCCATTGTATAATGCCCAAATTTTATTTGAATAAAATAAGGTAAGAATAGACATAGATAAATTAATGCCTGTTATAACTACCCAAATATAAGTTAAATTTCTAGTATAATTGACTAATTCTGGAATCAATTCTCCATCAAGTTTTTGAGCAATTTTTTGTATAACTGTTTCTTCCTGAAAAGATGATATAAAAAACAACATAAAGAAGACAAAATTCATTAATACAGGATAAAATTTTAATGAATTTAATCTTGTATAATAAAATACTCCAATTACAGTCAGAGTTATCATTATAGGAAATAATGGTTTTAATCTTTTTATCATTATTCTTGCAACAACTTATCTATCGCCATTACAACATCTTTAATAGTTCTAATTTCTTTAAAGTTTTCAGGCGGAATTTTTTTATTTGTATATTGTTGAAGTCTTACAGCTAAATCAACTGCATCAACACTATCCAAATCTAAATCTTCAAATAGATTTGCATCATATAAAACATTTTCAGGAGGTACTTCAAAATCATCTACAAGTATTCCTTTTAAGATTTGAAAAATATCATCAGTTGTTAATTCAGGCATTTTTATTAGACTCCACAAATTCTGCTAATGTATTAACTGAGTAGAAAAGTTTAGAATTTTTTTCTTTATCAGAAGAAAGCTTAAGATTATATTTCTTCTGCAAAGCCATACCAATTTCTAATGCATCAATAGAATCAAGCCCTAATCCATCATTAAATAATGGCTCATCATCTTTGATATCTTCTACTGTTAAATCCTCTAAATCTAACGATTTAATAATTAAATCTTTTATTTCTTCTTTTAATTCCATAATAGTTTTATACAATAAAAAAACATAATCTTCAACTTTTACAATATAGAGTATTTGCAATCGAGTCAGTAATTTCTTTCCTCATTGTAACTCTGTCAGGATTTTCAAAATCTTTGATATTTATTTCTTCAAGTGGTTCTATATAATAATTAATTGTTTTATCACCTGCATCTAAAATAGATTGACCGATTTGAAGAAAATCATAATCGTTTGTGATTTTTATTGGTTGAATATTTTTATCCGCATTCATTGCAACAACAGCTGCACCTTTTTTAATTCTAGGATACTCATCCTTTTTATGACGACGCCCCATTGGGAAAATTATTATATTATAGCCATTATCTAAATATTTTTTTGTAACATCAACCATTTCTTCAAGTTCAAGCCCGCTTGAGATATAAATATTACTTATGATATTTCTCATAAAAATATTATTCATCAATTCTTTTTTAGCAAAACAAACTGATTTAGGGATTAAACCTATCAAAAATACAATATCAATAAAACTTGGATGTGTTGATACAATAACTTTATTCTCTATATTTTTTAATCTTTCAATATCTTTGATATTAACTTTTATTATCCCAAACCACTCCATTAATCTTGTAAAAAATCTCCAAGATTTTCTTATAACAATTGCAAAACAATTTTTTTGTTTTTTACCTCTAAAGAATAATTTTATAAAAGGAAAAATTAAAAAACTAATAATTAACGCCCCAATCCCAAATACTGCAAAACATATTAATACAGATAATGAACGGAATAATTTAATCATAATCTTTTAAACACTCCTAATCCACTTTCCCAAGTATTTTTTTCTTTGTTTAAAAATTTGATAAATTCTTCTATTGGTTCAGCTTCGCAATCTTCTTGAGAAAATATATATTCACCATCTTCTTTAGTTGATATTATTAACCCAATCCCAATTTCATCTGCATAACACATACAAGTTTTTGTACACTCTTGAATAATTGAAGAAATTATTCCTGTGGCTAATGAATCTCTACCTGCTGAAATTGCATTATATGCATTTGTAATCTTTTTCATCTGAGAAAATGCTGCAACTGAATAATTATGAACAGATGCTGAAAACTTTATTGGTGATACCATATTTTCTTCTGTATATTGAGAAATTATTTCATTTAACCTATCAAATTCGCCATATTGTGAGGATAAAATTATATTATCAACATCTTCTTGATAAATATTTTCTAATAAAGAAAAAACAATTTTATCAAG
>CALUUV010000149.1 GCA_944324055.1 Candidatus Gastranaerophilales bacterium
TAATCAATATCATGCCTGTCATACTTGCCGTGTCCTGAATATTCTCCTGTGTGAGCTAATAGAACAATTTTATTAACTCCTTTTGATTCAAGGTTATCTACTTCTTGTCTTATTGTTTGGATTGATTCTTGAAGGTCTTTTGTTTTGATATTTTCATTATCTTTTCTTTTTAATCTAGGTTTAAAATCAACAGGAGCAAGCCCAATTATCCCGATATTGTTTACAACTTTTACATCTGTAATTTGATTTTTAAGAGGATTTTCACTTGTGTAATAAACATTTGTTCCTACAAATTTGTTTTCTAATCCATATTTTTTAATTGATTTGCTAAGTCGTTTCCCTTTTTCTAAATCTCTGTTTCCTGTTGCGGTTGCATCTACGTAATCTTTAACAAAATTAGATACAATTCTTTCGTTTTGTGGAAATCGATTGAACATATCACCAGCTGCAAGTGTAAGATTATTTTCGTTAGGATGAGATTTATAAAACTCATCTCTAGCAGTGATAAAAGAATCGATATTGTTTGTATTCTCGTGAATATCGTTAAAATGCACAATATTAACCCTATCTAAGGGTTGAGGTTTGTGTCTAAATTGTAACCAGATATCTGTCATATTGGTATAAAACTAATAATCGTAATTTTTTGCTATTGGTGCTAAAATCAAGTTATGACAGAATATGATATTTTAAAGAAAAATACAGCTAAAATTTCAATATTTTCTAATTTAGCTTTAATAATTATCAAATTTATTGCAGGCTTTGTTTCAGGATCTGTAAGTATAATTTCTGAAGCATTACATTCAATGAGTGATTGTTTAGCATCTTTTATTGCATATTTTGCAGTAAAAAAATCTGCAAAGTCTGCGGATAAACATCATCAGTTTGGACATGGAAAATATGAAGATTTATCTGGTTTGATAGAAGGTGTTTTGATAAACCTTGCAGCTGTTTATATTCTTTATGAAGCTATTAATAAAATTATTACAGGTGATTTTGTTGTTGATAATGTTCATATAGCTGCAGGTGTAATGTTTTTATCTGTTGTTGTGAATATAGTTGTAAGTACAATTTTATTCAAAGTGGCAAAGAAAACAGGTTCAATTGCTTTGTATGCTGATGCAGAACATTTAAGGACTGATATTTATACCTCATTTGGTGTTGCATTAGGTATGGTATTGATTAAGTTAACTGATATTCATATTTTAGATTCAATTATTGCAATAATTGTAGCAGTAATGATATTCCATGCCGGTTTGGTTTTATGTCGTAAAGCTGTTGGAAATCTTTTAGACGAAGGTTTACCGGAAGAAGATATAAACAAAATAAATAATATTGTTCAATCATTCCAGGATGATGGTGTTTATGAAATTTGTAAGATTAAAACAAGAACATCAGGTCCTAGAAAAAATATTGAATTGGTTATATATGTAAAAGGTTCAATGACAGTAAAAGAAAGCCACGATATATGTAATAGAATAGAAGCTTGTTTAAGAGCAGAATTTGGCGAAGTAGATGTAATGATACATATCGAACCTAAGTGTAGTGTGATGTCATAGTGGTAGGGCTAAATGTATTTGGTTTAAATTAAAAAGTTATCTTACCCCTTTAAATATTAAAGATGTGTTTATTCCGCCGAAGGCGAAGTTGTTGGTCATTACATATTGTGTTTCTATATTTCTTCCTGTTCCCACGATATAATCCAAATCTCCACATTCAGGATCTATATTTTCTAGGTTTAAATTAGGTGAGAACCAGTTATTGTTCATCATCATTATGCTTAAAATTGCTTCAATAGCTCCACAAGCTCCTAGGGTATGACCTGTATAACTTTTTATTGAACTTATTGGAACTTGTCTTTTGAATGCTCCATAAGTTGCTGTTGTTTCTGCAATATCACCGTTTTTAGTTCCTGTTCCGTGCGCATTTACATATCCTATTTCATCTGATGAAATATTTGCATCTTTTATTGCTTTTTCCATAACGATTTGCATTGTTTCTGAATTTGGATTTGTTATATGTGTTCCGTCTGTATTAGTTGCAAATCCTACTATTTCTGCATAAATTTTTGCTCCACGTTGTTTTGCGTGTTCGTATTCTTCAAGGATTAATGTTCCTGCGCCTTCACCTATAACAAGTCCGTCTCTATCTTTATCAAATGGAGATGGAGTTAAATTCGGAGTATCATTTTTTTGAGTTGTTGCATACAAAGTATCAAATACTCCAATATGAGAAGGGCATAATTCTTCGGCTCCTCCCACTATCATCACATCTTGATGTCCGTATTTTATAGCTTCATAGCCCATTCCGATACTTAAAGAGCCTGAGGTACAAGCAGTTGAAGAAGGTAAAAATCTACCTTTTGTTTTTAGATAGAGTGAAATATTTACCCCTGCTGTTTGAGACATTAGTTTTATGTATGAGCCTGAATTTAAGCCTTTCAATTCGTTTTCAAATTCAACCATATAAAAATCTTTTATAGGTAGCATTGAACCGCTTGATGAGCCGTATGAAACACCTGTTTGTCCGTTAGTTATTATTTCATTACCATATAATCCTGCATCAATAAGAGCATTTTCGGCTGTTCTTACTGCCATTATTGAAATGGGCCCCATTGTTCTTGTGACTTTTCTTGTAAAATGTTCAGGGATTACAAAATCTTTGACTTTTGTACAAAGTCTTGTATGCATGTTTTTAATATTATCAAGAGTTGGCCAGTATTCAACACAGTTTTGATATGTTTTTAGTCTTTCAAATGCTGTTTGTGTTGAACTTCCTAAAGGACTTGTTAAGTCCATACCTGTAACTACAACTCTTCTCACTAATACATACCCCCATTTACTGATATTACTTGACCTGTAACGTATGAGGCTGCATCACTTAGTAAGAAATTTATCACTCCTGCAACTTCTTCAGGTTTTCCAAATCGTTTCATTGGAATCATATTTATTACTTGTTCTTTGGGTAAATCAATTGTCATATCAGATTCTATAACACC
>CALUUV010000150.1 GCA_944324055.1 Candidatus Gastranaerophilales bacterium
CCTAAAGCAAATATAGAAACTTTTCCTAATGCCCCACCTGAAAATAAATCAAGGAAACCAATGATATTATTTCCACCTGCAATTCTTGAGAAGATTTCGTTGTTAATCCCAAAAATTGGTAACTGAACACCAAATCTAAATGCCGCAATCATTAGGAAAGTAAAAATAATTTTACTTTTTAGTCCTGATGCGTTCCACATAGACATAATATCAGCACTTGTAGGCATTTTAATGTTTTGTGCCATTATACTAACTCAACCTTTCCACCAGCTGCTTCAATTTTAGCTTTAGCAGAAGGTGATACATAAACTGCTTTAACGTTAAGAGCTTTTTTAAGTTCTCCATTACCTAAAATTCTTAAAGATTCACTTGATGGGTGAACTTTTTTAAGTTCTTTAAGTGATTCTAAAGAAATGTCAGTAATGTTTAATTGTTCTAATCTACCAACATTAATTTCAGCCCAAACTCTTCTGTTGATAAGTTGGAAGCCTTTTAATTTAGGTAATTGTCTGTAGCCAGGCATTTGTCCGCCTTCAAAACCTCTTTTAGAACTTTGACCTGAACGTTGTCCTTCACCGTTGTGACCACGAGAAGATGTTTTACCCATGCCAGAAGCACGACCACGTCCAACTCTTTTTCTTGTAGAAGTAGAACCTTCAGCAGGTCTTAAATCTTCTAAAGTAATTTTATCTTTTGACATTGTTATATTCCTTCTTTCTTTAATTAATCTACTATTGATACTAAATGAGAAATTTTATTTACCATACCCATAATTGTTGCGCTATCTTGGTGTTCAACAACTTGGTCTTTTTTAGAGAATCCAAGAGCTGCAGCAATTTTTCTTTGAGCAGGTGATGTACCTATTAAACTTTTAACAAGTTTGATTTTAATTTGTTTTGTATTTGCCATTTTATTATATTCCTTATTATTTCATGTAATATTTAAATTCAAATTACCCGACTAGTTTAAAAGTTCAGACATAGTCAAACCACGTTTTTTAGCAACTTCAGCAAATGGAGTTAAAGATTTTAATGCTTCAATAGTTGCGTTAGCTGCGTTAAGTGGAGAATTAGAACCTAATGATTTTGAAAGAATATTTTCAATACCAGCTAATTCTAAAACTGAACGAACTGCACCACCAGCAATAATACCAGTACCTTGAGATGCAGGTCTTAGCATTACAGCACCAGCTCCTGAACGAGCTTTGATTGGGTGAGGAATTGTTGTTTTGAAAATAGGAACGTTGATAAGATTTTTTCTACCATCAACAATAGCTTTTTGGATAGCGATGATAACTTCAGCTGCTTTAGCGCAACCAACACCAACTTGTCCTTTTTGATTACCAACAATAACGATAGCTCTGAAACTAAGTTTTTTACCACCTTTAACAACTTTTGTTACTCTGCTGATTTGAACAACTTGTTCTTTCCATTCAGATTCAGGTTTTTCTTCTTTAGTTTCGATTTTTTTCTTTCTTGAACGTGTTCTTTTAGCAGGTTTTGCTTCTGCAACTTCTTCTTCTGCTAATTCAGCTGCTGTTTCAACAGTTGCTTCATCAACTGTTACTTCTTCAACAACTTCTAATTCTTTGTTTTCTTCAGTCATGTTATACCTTTCGTAATTTTAGTGTAACTTTTAGCCTTTTATATTTTTACTAAATACGTGAAACACAGCCTATTTAAAGGCTTTCACAAAATATTTAGTTGTTAACTTTTCTGACAAAACAATATTAACCCAAACATACTTATTTTACAAGTGTTTGGGTTAATTTTTTGTTACATTGTTTTCTTGATTATATTTTTCGAACAAATCAGGGCGGCGAATTTTTGTTCGCTCTAGTTGTTGTTCATATCGAAATTTATTAATCTCTGCATGATTTCCATTCAATAGAACTTCTGGAACTTTTAATCCCCTATATTCCCTTGGTTTTGTGTAGTGTGGATATTCTAACAATCCATTTGCAAAACTATCTTCTTCTGCGGATTCTATTTTACCTAATGTGCCTTCTAACTTTCTGCTGACACTATCAATTACACACAACGCAGGAAGCTCTCCTCCTGTTAATACAAAATCTCCGATAGATATTTCTTCTGGCTTTATGATATCTCTAATTCTTTCATCAAAACCTTCATAGTGACCACATAATAAAATTAGTTGTTCGTTATTACTTAATTCATTTACAACCTCGTCTGTCAAAGGTTTTCCTTGTGGTGTTAGCATTATTGTTTTAGAATTAGCCAACTTTTCTACAGATTCATAAGCATCAACATAAGGTTGAGCCATCAAAACCATGCCTGCACCACCACCATAAGGGGTATCATCAACTTTTTTATGTTTATCTAAGGTGTAATCTCTAGGGTTAATTGTTTTTATTTCTATTACATTAGCCTCAATTGCCCGCTTAATAATACTTTGCGAACAGTAATTTTGAATCATTTCAGGGAATAATGTTAAAACATCAAACCTCATTCTAATAACCCCGGAATATTATCAATTTCAACAGTTTTTTCTTTGATATTTACATTCAATACAATTGCTTTTACAAAAGGAACTAATGATATATTTTTAGTCTTAGTTTTTACTGATAAAAAGTCGCTCTGACCATTGTTAGATACTCCAACAACAACCCCAACTTTTTCTCCATTTGCAATAACGTCCATGCCAGTCAATTCATCAATTAAAAACTCGTCTTCTTCAAGGTTTTCTCTGATTGTTTGTTCTTCAACGAATAGCAGGCAACCTTTATAAACAACTATATCATTAACTGTATCAATTCCATCAAATTTAATTATTGCAAATTTATTATTGAACTTAATTGATTTGATATTCAATGGTTTATATTCATTGTTAAATAATACATAAACCATATCAAGCATATTCAAAAAATCTTGTTGACTTTTTGAATACCCAACTTTTGCCTCACCTCGAACACCGTGAAAATTTAATAT
>CALUUV010000151.1 GCA_944324055.1 Candidatus Gastranaerophilales bacterium
TAATCATATTGATTTGATACTTGTTTCAAAAACTCATTATCATCATTAAATTTATCAATTACAAGGTTAATCATATCAGCAAAATCAATTAAGCCCTTTTCTTTAATTTTTGCTGAATACTTCTCGTAAATTGACCAAACTTCTTTAGCCTTTTCAATATTAGTTTTAATTTTTTCTAAATCTTTATACCTTGTAGCATTCTTAGTATTTCCCTTAGCTTCTCTTTCAGCAATTTCAAACTCAAGTTCTTCTTTTGCTCTAATATATTTAGGATTTGTATGAAAGGCATTAAAATAATCTTCTTTTGTAATTCGTTTAGATTTTATCTTTTCAATAGCTGATAAAAAAGTTGATAAATAATAATATTTACCACCTCTGTCAGCTACAAAATATTGAGGATTAATTTCATCAATAGTTTCAATCATTAATTCTCTTTTAACAGTTTCTGTAATCAACCCAACATCATTTGCTAAAGAAAATTCTTCAGAATATTTTTTTAAAATTTCATTACAAAAAGAGTGATATGTATAAATATTAACTGATGCAGCAAGGAAACCAATTTCTTTAATAATACGATGCCTCATTTCAGAAGCAGCAGCATCAGAAAAAGTTAAACAAAGTATTTTTTCAGGAAGAATCCCTTGTTTTAACATAGAAGATATTCTATGAACAACAGTAAAAGTTTTTCCTGTACCAGGTCCTGCTAATACAAGTATTGAACCATATATTGTATCAATACATTTTTGTTGAGCAGAATTTGGTTTAATTACTTTTTCTAATATAGCTTCCATATTCACCCCTATGTAATATTATAATATTATGGGGTGAATTTCAATTATGTAAATATCTTGAATGTGACCGAAACATTATCATCTATAATCTTTTTAATAGAATCAAGTTCAGTTGATATAGCATCTTGTTCAGCTTCTAATTTGTTCATTCTAATATCAACTTGTTTTTCTTTTGCAGTAATATCAGCTTTATCTGCTTCATATTTTGATAATGCTGCATTTTGAGCATCTTTATCATATACTTCAAAGATTTTACTTACGTTGTTTGCTAATTTAGTTGCATAATTAAAATCAGTACCATCTAATGTGTCAACTTCAGTGATAAAGTACATATTATTTTGAAGTTTTGCATTTAAATAATCTTGACTGCCTTGTTTATCATTAGGGTTATTAACACTTGCATCATAAACCCAACCATTTTCAGCAATCATTTTGAATAATGCATCAAAATAATCCATCATTTTATTTTCAGTTGAATCGAAGTATTTAGCTTTCTTAGTTTCTGCATCATCAACAGCTTTTTTAGCTTCATCTCTTTTTTTAGTTAATTCTTCTAAATTTTTGTTAATTTCTTCTTCGCTCATTTGACCAGATAAACTAGTAGCATATACACTTTCAGAAACTTTATTACCAAGTTTAAGTGTAACATCATTACCAAATTCATCTTTGTAAGTTAATACTAAAACGCCATTAGCTACTGAACCAGTTGAACCACCACTTGAAGCTGCTGTCCAACCATTACTACCAACATATCGTCCGCCACTTGTAGAATTGCTTTGATTGTAACTAGATTTTGCCATTGAGTAGTTGCTATAAGAACCATCAGCATTTTTAATAATTCTTTGTACTTGGTCGCTTGCACTTGTCATTTGATCTTCTTGTACAGCAGCTCCTGTTGCTGCTCCTCCATAAGAATTTGTCTTATAATAATGATAAATTGTATAAGAATAAGATTCTCCATCAATTTCTTGAGTTCCACTCATTTCTTTTCTTACGTACCATTGAGTACCTGATTGGAACCAAACATTCTTTGATTCATCATATGAAGCTTGAGATGTATCTATACCTGTTACTTCATTAGTTGATGTTCCAGCAGAGCCAGCTTCGAATGAACCACCACTACTATCAGTGATAGCATTAGCATCTGGTGTATGATAAAAATATTGATAGAATGTTATTAATGTATTATATACGTTTTTAGCATTAATAGTTGTTTGGTGGCTTGCTCTGTTAATCTTCCAAGGATAGAAACAGAAAACTTTATAACCTTCACCAACTAAGTTATAGTCATCAGCTAAATCTATAGATGTATCTATTGTGCCTCTTTCATCTGTATCAGCATGGTTTCTATGCTCAATATTATTTCCACCATGAGTTATATCACCTAAGAAAAATGCTTCTGTACTTTCTTCTGCTTTATCTATTGCTGCTGAATCAATCTCTATTGCTGTGATTGATCTAATACCATTGGCCATTGCACCAATAAAATCTCTAACTTTTTGTTCGTAATCGCTTCTTTCGCAATTTGTATCATTTATTTTCCAGTGTAAATCAATCGCATAATTACCATTTATGAGTTCTTGCCAACTCATATCTTTAACATCTCCAGTGTGATTCCCTCTATTATTTTTATATGCACCAACAGAATAATTTACATTACCCATCATTGATAATATATCATTTGTAGTATTTGTATAGGTAATACCACCGTTACTAATTGAATAAGAGAAATTAGATTCAGAGTTTGTGAAAATTGTACCATTTTCATTTACTCCAGTTAAATCTACTTTAGATAAATAAGATTGTCCATTAAATGTAACTGTTGAACTTGCTGTATTATAATTGTTAACATATTTAATAGGACCAGAACCGTCAATTGCATCTAAAACTTTATCAGGTTTATATGCTGGATTGTTAGGATCTGTGATAGAGTTTTTGTTCAATTTTGGATCATTTGCTCCATCATTTGCACCACTTTTAAGAGTGTCAACACCAGCAGAGTATTGGAAATCTCCACCATAAATTGCAAAGTTTTTGTATGCTTCTAAATTTGCTTCTGCTAAATAATATTTACCCATTAATGAATCAACAGGGAATTTATCTGCATCAGGTTTTCTAGAAGGTCCATATAATTCTATTTC
>CALUUV010000152.1 GCA_944324055.1 Candidatus Gastranaerophilales bacterium
GAACCGTGAAGAACGATTGGATAATCGCCGAATCCAGCTTCTTTTAATGCATCTTTAATTTCTTTTAATCTATCGAAGTCTAATTTAGCTTCACCAGAGAATTTGTAAGCACCGTGTGAAGTACCGATAGCGATAGCTAAAGAATCACAACCAGTTTGTTTAACAAATTCAACAGCTTCTTTAACGTTAGTATATTTAGCATCTTTAGCATCAACATTAACGTCATCTTCAATACCTGCTAATTTACCAAGTTCAGCTTCAACAGAAACTCCTCTTTCGTGAGCATATTCAACAACTTTCTTAGTAACAGCAACGTTTTCTTCGAATGAGAATCTAGAACCGTCGATCATAACAGATGAGAAACCACCGTCGATACAAGCTTTACAAATTTCAAAATCAGCACCGTGATCTAAGTGTAAAGCGATAGGTACTGTAGTTGTAGCTAAAGCAGCTTCAACTAATTTTACTAAGTAAGTTTGGTTAGCATATTTTCTTGCACCAGCAGAAACTTGAAGAATGATTGGAGATCTTGTTTCTTCAGCTGCTTCAGCAATTGCTTGTAAAATTTCCATGTTATTTACGTTGTAAGCACCGATAGCATATCCGCCAGCTAATGCTTTTTGGAACATTTCGTTAGTTCCTACTAATTTTCTTTCGCTCATTTGAGCCTCCTTCTTATACTGTAAAAAAATATCCTTACACCTAAAAAAATACAATAAATATAATGTTTTTACAAGGGGGATAAAAATATTGATTTTATTGACATAAACTACTTTTGTATATAATATTTTTATATGGAAGAGAGTAAATTATTAGTTGAGATGTACACAGATGGAGCCTGTTCAGGTAATCCTGGTGCTGGTGGATATGGAACTATTTTAAGGTTTAAGGATTCTACGGGTAAATATCATGAAAAAGAACTAACTGCTGGTTATAAATTAACCACCAATAACAGGATGGAATTATTGGCTGTAATAGTAGGTTTAGAGGCTTTAAAGAAACCTTGTAAAGTTAGAATAACTTCAGATAGTAAATATTTTATTGATGCATTTGAACAAAAATGGATAGAATCTTGGCAAAAGAATAATTGGAAGACAGCTGCTAAAAAGCCAGTTAAAAATGTAGATTTATGGCAAAGATTACTAACCGCTATGAAACCGCATGATATAGATTTGGTTTGGGTAAAAGGTCATAACGGTCATGAATTTAATGAACGTTGTGATGAGCTTGCTGTAAATTCTTCTAAATCTGATAATTTGTTGGATGATAATATTTAGTCGAATAAGCTATGTAATCTATCTAAAATATCACGTTCATCAAGTTCATTGGTTATTTTATTTAAATCTAGTGCCATTTGATAATATTCTGCAGAGCTTGTTTTTTCATCCATTGCTTGGTACGCTCGAGCGGTATTAAAGTATGCAAGAGTGTAATTTGGATTGATTTCAATAGCTCTTAAGAAATGTGTTGATGCTTCTTGAGCATCTCCAATTCCGTCAAGGTAAACAACACCAAGATTATTATGTGCTACTTCAAAATCTGGATTTAATTCAACTGCCTTATGTAAGGAAACTAGAGCTTCTTCAATATAATCTTTTTCCCATAAAGCAAGTCCAGCTTTTGCATATGCTAAGAAATTATCTGGATTCATGGAGATACCATCGCAATAAGTTCTTATTGCTTTGTCTAAATCTCCTTTTGCCATAAACAAGTCACCAAGAGATAGTAATAAATCATAGTTATTAGAATCTAATACTAATCCAGCTTGGAAAGTTGCTTCTGCTGCTTCAAAATTCCCTTTAACTTCACCATATAAAGCTCCTAATGCGTGACAAACAATAGATGTCCAACCTGCATCAGGATTAAGTTTAATTGCTTTTTGGTAGTATTCAATAGCATCATCATATAATTCTGCACGAACTAAAGCATATGCTAATGAATTATTATAATATGGGTTTTCACTATCTTCGTTTAATGCAAGTTTAAATGCGGATATTGAATTAATTTTGTCATTTCTTCTTAGATATAAATGACCTAATTCATAATAAATTTTTGCATTATCAATTCCAAATTCTAATAATTGGTTATAGTAATCAATTATTGTATCAATTTCATCAGGGAAATACGTTTGCATTATTGTTGCAAGTTTAATTAATACTTCTCTATTTTGAGGAGAAGTTTTAAGAGCATTTTTATAATATTCAAGACTTGAAACTACATCATTGCATTCTAATGATAAATCGCCTAATTTTTTGTAGAAAATATCTCCGTGTTGAGTTTTTTCCATGCCTAAAGCATAAGCATTGAATGCAGTTGGAAACATTCGAATTTTTTCTAATGTTGCACCAAGTGTTTTGTATGAAAATACTGAAAAATTATCCGATATAGATTCACACATCATTTTTAATGCGGGGTAATCGCTCATAAATAAAATGCTCCCTGTAACAAAATAATAAAAAGATTTAAACATTCCACCTATCGTTTTACCTTCAAGGTGCATTTGTTTTTTTATTAATTGTGATAAAAATAATCTTGGTCTTGCAGAATTAGTTTTATGTTGATTAATTGCAATTTTAAACTCTTTTTCTGCATTGATAAAATCATTAGCTAATGAATAGAAATATCCAGTGTAAATGTGAGCATTAACATTTTCTGGTTCTAATGTTATTGCTGTTTGACATTGTTCAATGGCACTTTCAAGGCTAATTTGTCCTTTTTCCCACATAAGGCTAGCAAGACGATAGTATGCTTCTGCAAGTTTAGGGTTGTATTTTATTGCATCAACATAATAAAGTATAGCTCTATCAATATCTTCTTTTTGTTGTTTAATAAGATATCTTTGGTG
>CALUUV010000153.1 GCA_944324055.1 Candidatus Gastranaerophilales bacterium
AACTTTAGGTGATGCTATAATACAACTCAATTTTCCTTTACCAGAAGCTGTTGCCATTTTATTAGAAATAACTTCAAATGTATAGTTAACTGAATTGTAATGAGCTTGTTGTGATACACCCTGCGGTAATGTCATGTTAAACTGAGTTAATGGAACATTATTTAATTCAACAGCTGAAATAATCTTAGCAAGGATATCATTTGTAACTTCATTCAAGATATTTTCTTGAAGCAAGTTAACTGCTCTCAATTTCATATCCATGTTAAATCTTTTTTGCATTACGTATGCATTGATTATTGATGTATCAGTTTGAAGAGCGTATACATTTGCTTTGATTAATTTATTATCTAGTTTATTGTTGATTGAAGGCAATTCACCCATTTCAAAGTTTGTTGCATAATCAGCAATAATTTTTTGATCTGCTTCAGCGTTAGCTGCTAATTTAACTGTGATATCACCTGTAGTATAGTTAACTGTACCAAAGATACCATTACCAATTAAATTACCTTTTCCGTCATCTGTAGCAATTAAATCATTCAATTTAACTGTTACATATTGAGGTCTAATTGGAGCATAATCAACTTTTACTTCAAATTCATTTGTTGCAGTTGTTGTACCTAATTCTTCGCCGTAAACCATTTCACCTGCAAATCCTTGAGGATATTTGTCAGGTACACCAGTTGCACGAGAAAGAACATCATCAACTTCGATATTACCTCTTGAAGAAGTAGCATAAACATTTTCGAAGTAAACCATGCCTTGAACTTCATCGATTACCTGTTCTGATGCAAAATAAGGAATTACAGAATTACCAAATACAGCGGTGATAACATCCAAAGAAATAGTAGGTAATGTACCTAAATTAGCTAAGCTGTTACCTTCTTGTAATTGCATCATTTGCTGTTTTGCTAATGTTTCACCAAGGATATAGAAATCTCTTTCTTCTAATCCTTTGATTTTAGCACGATTTGAATCCTTGAACATTTCAAACTGGGGTTTAAAGATTTCATCATACACTTCCAGTTTTTGTGTTTCACTAGGATTACAAGTTTCTAGCATGCTCATTAATTTTTCAGCAGCTACTTGTTTTGTGTTTTCCATTTTGAATTTCTCCTTTTTGTCCTATAAATTAATTACTGTTTATTCAATACAGCTTTTGCAGCTTTATCAGCTTGTTCCGGTGTAATTTCTTTATTATCTGTTGCTACGTTTTTTGGTTTTTCTACTTTGGGAGCACCATATTCACTAGATAATTTTTTAACTGTTGTATTAATAGGTTTTACATCAGTTAATTTCATACTTGTTTCGGATCCAAGAGCTTCTTTATTAAAGTCTGCGGCTTTCAAATTCTGCAATAATCCTTTTTTAAGGTACTTTTCTGCAGGTTCAGTAGCTTTAGGATTAATTGTAGCTGTTGCTTCTTCTTTAAGTAAAGATTTACCTTCAACTTTTTTGTTAGGTTTTTGTGTTTCTAACAAATTACCTAAAGTTTTTTCAGCTTCTTGTACACCAAATTTTTCAATTAATTTAGAAGCTGATTCTACAGAACATTTGAATTTTTTAGAAAGTTCTAATGCTTCTTTGATTTTAACTTTCTTTTCTTGATGAGAAACAATTTTAGTAGCTGTTTCTTTAAGTTCTTTTAATTCACTAATTGTTCCCAATTCAGTGTATTCTTTTAAAGCTTTCAAAGCTTTTACAGCTGTTTGTTTAAGTTGTTTACTTTCCTGTAAATACTGTACAGCTTTTGAAGCAGATTCTTTAAGTTCTTTCAAATCATTATAAGCTCCTAATTTTTGATATTTAGAAAGAGCTAAAACTGCTTTTGTTGAAAGATTTGTTGCTTCTTGTAATTCTTCAAAAGTACCAGCTTTTTCTTCATATTTGTTTATTGTTTCCTGCAATGAAGTAATTTTCTGTTCTTTTTCTTCAAGAGCAACTTTTGACTGTTCGAAAGCTTCTTTAATTTCTTCTGCTGATTGATTTAATTCCTTATAAGGTTTAAAATCTTCAGCAATTTGTTGAGAAGTTTTTAATTGACTGTTTAGGTCAGTTAATTGTTCTCTTTGTGCCTTTAGTTCTTCTTCTAAAGAATTAATTTTTTCATTTTTTGTTTTTAATTCTTCTTGAAGATGTTTTACAAAGGCTTCAGCATCCATTGTCATACTGTTTTCTCCTTTTTTTGTAACATTTTCTTGTACTGACTGTTTTGTTGTTTTATTATTTGAATTTATACAAATATTTTCAAAACTTTCTTTTAATTGCGGATTTGTTTCTAAAAATCCAGCACGAATTACAAAATCGACCGTATATAATTCGTATGTTGATTCATCAATGACCGGATATCCATCATGTTGAATACCTTCACAAAATGTTCCTGCGCCTCGTGTAGATACTTTTAATTTACACCCTGCTCCCATATAAGTTTTTAAAAATTGTCCAACAGGTGTATTTAAAATATAAGCACGTCCCATTCCTCTACCTTGTTCATCAATCCAAAGTTCATCAATGAAATGAGATGCTTCTCCTCTGCGTAGAACAAAATCATCAACTATTCCTTGACTATGACCTATTTCTCCAAACATATTACTATTAATAAAAGAACTTTTAATATCTGGATTTTTTAATACACGTTCCCAAAGAGCTCTTGGATAAAATCTTTTATTTCTAGACATTCCATCAGGTTTAAAAAATTCTCCCTCAATCATGCCTATAATATATTTACCATCGACTCTTTTTAATTTTTCTTGAGTGATAGGAT
>CALUUV010000154.1 GCA_944324055.1 Candidatus Gastranaerophilales bacterium
TATTGCATTCTTATCCTATTTTATATTGGATGTTTATATTTTTTGTAATGAATATTATTTATTTTCCATTATTTGAAGAACGTCAATTAATTGAACGTTTTGGAGATGAGTATATAGAATACAAAAGAAATGTTCCAAGATGGATTCCAAGATTAACAGCTTGGAAGAAGTAATCTTAAGTCTTTTTCTTTAATTATGATGTTTGCTTCTTTTTCAAGTATTGGTTTCCCGCAAAAAGAAACTCGTTTATCTGCATATTGGAACATACTTAAATCATTTGCTCCATCACCTATAACAAGAGTAT
Source organism: Candidatus Gastranaerophilales bacterium (assembly GCA_944324055.1). Lineage (GTDB taxonomy): Bacteria > Cyanobacteriota > Vampirovibrionia > Gastranaerophilales > Gastranaerophilaceae > UMGS1585. The sequence continues at coordinate 305 of CALUUV010000154.1, forward strand.
TTTCTTGTGAGATTCCTAGAAGTTTTTGTATTGTAAGTAACATTTGCCCTTTTGAATTATTAAACATCATTTCACCACCAACCATACCTGTCAATATTCCATCTTTGGAGTGAAGTATGTTTGAAAATTCTCCGTCTAGTCCTAGTTTTTTAGCAAATGGAACTGTTGCATTTTTAAATCCACCAGAAAAACATACAACTTTATAACCTCGATTTTTAAGTTCTTTAATTGCTTCTTCTGCGCCATTCATTAGAGGTAAACTTTCACAGATTTGATTAACAGTATCGACTTTGAGTCCACGAAGAAGTGAAACACGCTTTTGTAGACTTTCAAAAAAGTCTAATTCTCCTTGCATAGCTCTTGTTGTAATATCTTTTACTTCTTGTTCAATTCCAACTTCACGAGCAAGAAATTCAATTGTTTCTCCATCCATTAAAGTAGAATCAAAGTCAAAAACTGCTAATTTCATAAATATTCCTTATGCTGAAAGATTAACATACTTAGGATCGTGAACGCCATCTATTTGAGCAATTCCTGATAGAGTCTTTTCATTAACTCCAGAATCAATGTTAATAACCATTATAGATTCTGTTTCGTGTTTGTCATTCTTTTGAACAACGTTCATTGAACCAATATTTATGTTATTTTCACCAATAACTTGTGCTACTTTTGCAATCATAGATGGTTTATTAACGTGTGGAACAAGTAACATATGTTTTTCAGGTCTGATACTTGTTTCATAATCGTTAATTTTAACAATTCTAGGAATATCTTTTGCAACTAGTGCTCCTGCAACTGTTGTTGTTCCTTTATCAGTTGTTAATTTAATAGTTAATAAGCCAGCGAAATTACATTTAACTTTTGAACGGCTTGAAATTATATCAATACCTCTTTTCTTAGCAAGAACAGGAGCATTTACATAATTAACTCCTTCAAGCATTGATGATAATGCACCTTTTAAAACTGCAACTTCAAGAGGTTGAATGTCTAATTCTGCTAAATCTCCTTGTGCTGTAATTTCAATTGTTTTAATCATTCCACCTGTAACTTGCATTGCAAGTTCGCCAGAGTTTTCTGCAATTTGCATATAATCTTTTACAGGCTCTAATTTATCTGGTCTTAGAGATGGAATGTTAACTGCAGATGATGCAGAACCGCCTGATAAAACTTCTTTGATTTGTTCTGCAACGTCTATTGCTACATTAATTTGAGCTTCTTTAGTACTTGCTCCTAAGTGAGGAGTTAATACAATATTCCCTTCACAATGGATTAGTGGACAATCTTGGATATTTGGTTCGTTTTCATAAACATCAATAGCTGCTGCTGCAACTTGTCCTGATTCAATTGCATCTTTAAGGTCTTGTTCGTTTATAATACCACCTCTTGCGCAGTTTACTAGGCGAACACCTTTTTTCATTTTTGCCATTGTATCTTTGTTAATCATATTAACAGTGTCTTTTGTTTTAGGAACATGTACTGTGATAAAATCACATTTTGGCCAAAATTCATCTAGGTTTTGAACATACTCACCACCCATTTTTTCAACAACTTCTTTTGATGTGAATGGATCAAATACAACTAATTTCATACCTAGTGCAAGAGCTACTTCAGCAACGTGTGAACCGATTTTACCTAATCCAATAACACCTAGTGTTTTGCTAAATAGTTCGCAACCAGTGAATTTTGCTCTGTCCCATTTGCCTTCTTTGGTAGAAGTTGCTGCTGGTGCAATATTTCTTGCCATTGCAAGCATCAAAGCAACAGTATGTTCTGCTGCAGCCATTGTATTTCCATCTGGAGAGTTAACAACAATAATACCTTTTTGTGTTGCAGCATCTAAATCAATGTTATCAACTCCAACGCCTGCTCTACCTATAATTTTTAAATTATTCCCTGCTTCAATAATTCTTGGAGTTACTTTTGTTTGGCTTCTAACCATTAAAGCATCATATTGTGGAATAATTTTTACTAATTCATCTTCTGTCATTGTAGGTAAAAAATCTACTTCAGCAACTGAAGCAATAATATTACCCGCTGATTCATTTATTTTATCTGTAACTAAAACCTTCATTATATCTCCTTTAACTCATTAATAATAGTTTGGACACCTTTACCCACTTCAAATTTATGTCCAAGCTTAACTAATGTTGCTTCTAATGCTCCAACTGCTGCGATTAAATCTCTATCGCATACAAAACCTAAAGTACCCATTCTAAAGATTTTGTCTTTAAGTTTATTTTGACCATTTGCAACTACGATATCAAAATCCTTTTTCATAGTACTTCTGATATCTGGTACGGAGATTCCGTCAGGTGGTAGTATTGATGTAATTGAATGGCTAGCATTATTGTCATCTTTGACTAAAAGCTCAAGATTAATAGCTTT
>CALUUV010000155.1 GCA_944324055.1 Candidatus Gastranaerophilales bacterium
TATTTAGCAGGTGAAGATGGCAATTATACAGTTGGTTTAACTGATTATGCAGTAGAACAATTAGGAGATGTTGTTTTCGTTGAATTACCAGAAGTTGGTTCAGAATTTTCTAAGAATGAAGTTTTTGCAACTGTTGAATCAGTTAAAGCAGCATCAGAAATTTATATGCCAGTATCAGGCAAAGTTGTTGCTATAAATGAAGATATTGTATCAACACCTGAATTATTAAATGAAGATCCTCATGGTAATGGTTGGTTAATCAAAATTGAAGCACAACCAGATGATACAGAATTAGCAGATTTGTTAGATTACTCAGATTATAAAGAAGAAGTTGAATAATGAATAATTTTACAGCACATAGTGAAGAAGAAAGACAAGAAATGCTTAATGCGATTTCTTGTAATACAGTAGACGATTTATTTAAACATATACCTGTGATTTTAGATGAGTTTAAAATGGATAAGCCTTTATCTGAATTAGAAACTCAGAAGAAAATCAAAGCAATGGCTAAAAAGAATAATACAGATTATGTATCATTCTTAGGTGGAGGTGTATATAACAAATTTATTCCTGCAGCTGTTCAGCAAGTTGCTCAGAGGTTTGAATTTTTAACTGCATACACTCCTTATCAACCTGAAATATCGCAGGGTACTTTACAGGTTATGTATGAATTTCAGTCTATGATATGTCGTTTAACAGGTATGGATGTTTCAAACGCTTCTATTTATGATGCTGCAACTGCCTGTGCTGAAGCTCTTTCTATGGCTGTAAGATTAAAGAAAAAAAATAAGGTTTTAGTATCTTCAAAATTAAATCCTGAATACAAAGAAGTTATTAAAACTTATATGTGGGCTGCAAATATTGAGTTAGAATTTTTTGAAGAATTACCTCAAGATGTTAGTGAGTATTCTGCAGTTCTTATACAAAACCCTGATTTCTATGGTGAACTTAATAATTTGCCTCAGGTTGATACATTATTAATAGTATGTACAAGATTATCAGCATTATCTATTATCAAACCACCTGTTGAGGCTGATATTGTTGTTGGTGATGTTCAAGAGCTAGGAGTTCCAATGAGCTTTGGTGGACCTCATGCCGGTTTCTTAGCTTGTAAGGATAAATATGTAAGACAGTTACCTGGTAGAATTGCTGGTAGAACAGTTGATGCTGATGGAAATCAAGCATTTACTTTAACATTACAGACTAGAGAACAACATATAAGACGTGAAAAAGCTACAAGTAATATTTGTTCTAATCAGGCATTAATTGCTTTATGTTCAACATTATATTTATCATTAGTTGGTGAAAGAGGTTTTAAACAAGCTGGAACATTATCATGTAATTTAGCACACGAATTGTCTGAAAAATTATCTAAAATTGGTATACAAACATTAAATAATAATTTCTTTAGTGAGTTTGTTGTAGATGCTAAAAATAGCGATGAATTTTTAGCTAAGCTTAAATCAAAAAATATTATTGGTGGATTAAAATTAGACGATAATAAAGTGTTGATTTCAGCAACAGAAATGAACTCAGAGGAAGAAATTGAAGCTTACATTCAAGCTTTAATGTAAGTTATTGTTTTATCTCCATATTGTTTTTGTTTGATTATGTTCTCAAAATCAAACTTAATTGTTGTTGGATGCTCTAGAATGATTATTTCTGCAGTATTTTGTAATGCTTTTGTTATTTCTTCATATATTCCGCTGGCGTATGGAGGATCAACATAAGCTACATTGTATTTTTTATTTAGTTTTGGAATAACATTCAATGAGTTTCCAATAATTAAATCCGGTTTAAGTTTTAATTGCTCATAGTTCTTTTTTATAATATTGGCAGCTTTTTTATTAAGTTCAATAACTGTTGCAGAAGCAAAACCTCTAGATAACGCTTCTAGTCCCATAATTCCAGAGCCACCAAATACATCTAAAAAGGTTAAATTATCAAATTCTCCAACCATTGAAAATAATGTATTAAAAATTCCCATTCTAACTTTAGAAAGGGTTGGACGTGTAATTTTTTCATCAGGAGATGCTATTTTTCTCCCTTTATATGTTCCACCGGATATATTCATATAATAAATATATTACAAAATCGGCAGGTATGATATACCTGCCGAATAAAATTTAGTCATTATCGTCATCTAATGGAATAGTGATTATATACCTATCATCAATTTTTCTTCTTGTCATTTTATTTAGGTTTGCATCATCATCTAATGTATAAGTTTGTGAGAAGCTTGTAAATGTTTCAGAATGTTTTTTATCAACAGTCGCTTCTCCACTTAATGTAATAGAAGAATCTTTTGTTGTAATTTTTATGTTATCAGGATTGTTATTGAAAGGTTTTAAATCAATTATAAACTTATATTCTTCAGGTGTTCTTAAGAAATCTATTGTATTATGGTGTTTATGATGTCCCCATTTCCCTTGCATATGGTGAGGTGAAATTTCTCTTACAAACATCATATCTCTATTCATTTTGGCAAATTCTTTATCCATACGATGCATAGCAATCATAGGATCCATCATTCTGCTTATTGCAAGGTCAGTGACAAAATATACAGCTAAAAATGCACCAACAAGAGTTGCAAAAAATAGTCCTAAATATTTCCAGAAACAATGTTTTTTGTTGTGTTCTTCATTCATAGTAATCTCCTTTCTATTATTCTTAAATAT
>CALUUV010000156.1 GCA_944324055.1 Candidatus Gastranaerophilales bacterium
GATAATCCTCAAGATTATAAAGTTGGTCAAGAAATTGAATTATCAGTATTATCAGATGTTCAAAAAGTTGACGTAGTTGGACAGTCTATTGGTAAAGGATTCCAAGGTACAGTTAAAAGATGGAACTTTGGAAGAGGACCTATGGGACACGGTTCTAAAAACCACAGAGAACCAGGTTCAATCGGTGCTGGTACAACTCCTAGCCGTGTAATCAAGGGTAAGAGAATGGCCGGCAATATGGGTAACGAAAGAGTTACTATTACAAAATTAAAATTAGTTAAAGTTGATTCAGAAAACAACTTAATTTTAATAAAAGGTTCAGTTCCAGGATGTGAAGGTAGATTGGTAACAATCACTCCTTCCAGAACAAAATGGAACTAACAGGCGCAGCCGGTGTAAACCGGTGTCGGCTTGCGGTGAGCAAGACGAGCAGGGTTTACACTACGTAAGCGACGTAGGACTGCAGGGCGAAAGCCCGAAGTCCACAGGAGCAAAAAGCGCAGCCGGTGTAAACCGGGATACGACAGATAAGTCATAAAAATCGGCTGGTCTTGCCATATAAAGCGAAAGCAAGCGGTAAGCAGTTTAAACGGAATAAGTATAATTAATAAGGAAAAACAAACAATGTCAAAACAAATATTAAGTACAAATGGAGAAAAATTAGGAGAAATTACTTTAAACGAAGCCGTTTTTGGTGTTGAACCTAATTTACATGTAATGCACTTAGCATTAAGAAGACAATTAAATAACGCTCGTCAAGGTTCAGCAAACTCAAAAACAAGAGCTGAAGTATCAGGCGGCGGAAGAAAACCTTGGAAACAAAAAGGAACTGGTAGAGCAAGAGCAGGTTCAACCAGATCTCCATTGTTTGCAGGCGGTGGCGTAATCTTTGGGCCAAAACCTAGAAATTACGACTTGGCAATGCCTCAAAAAGCAAGAAAATTAGCTTTAAAATCTGCATTGTCAGCAAGAGAAGCTCAATTAGTAATAGTTAAAGATTTCTCAGCTATTAGTGAGCCAAAAACAAAATTATTAACTGCTTCATTAAAATCTTTAAATGTTTCAGGTAAAGTTCTTTTAATTGCAGATACAACATTACCTGAAAACAAAAACTTACTTTTAGCAGGACGTAATATCCCGACATTAAAAATGATATTACCTTCAAACCTAAACGTAAAAGATTTGTTAGAAGCTGATTTTGTAGTTATTACTGAATCTGCAATCAATGATATAACAGAAAGGTTACAATAATGAGCAGCAAAGAAAGACTATACGAAATAATTAAAAAGCCTATCATCACAGAAAAATCAATGATGGCAACAACTATGGGGCAATATACATTTGAAGTTTTGGAAGATGCTACAAAAGTTGAAATTGCACAAGCAGTTGAATTAGCATTCCCAGGCAGAAAAGTTAAAAAAGTAAGAACAGTATATATGCCTTCACATTCAAAAAGAATGGGTTACAAATTCGGTAGAACTGATTCCAGCAGAAAAGCAATCGTAACTATTGAAGGTGATCCAATCGAAGAATTAGTAGGAGCATAATCCTCTAATCAGTAAGTACACAAATAGGTCGAGGCAATAGGGAAAATATCCTGAACAAGTAAGACTTTAAGCCAATATAATAGGAGAAAATAAAATGGCAATTCGTAAAATTAATCCGACATCTCCGGGACAAAGAGGTATGACAAAGAGTGATTATCAAGAAATCACTACATCAACTCCTGAAAAATCATTATTAAAGCCAATAAAGAAAACAGCAGGTAGAAATAATACAGGTAGAATTACATGTCGTCACAAAGGCGGCGGTGTAAAAAGAGCCTATCGTATAATTGATTTTAAAAGAGAAAAATTCGGAGTTCCTGCAACAGTTAAGACTATTGAATACGATCCAAATAGAAATGTAAGAATTTCATTAGTATTCTATGCAGATGGTGAAAAGAGATACATCTTAACACCTGAAGGATTGAATGTTGGTGATGTAATCGTATCTGGTCCTGATGCAGAAATCCAAACAGGTAATGCACTTCCTCTGGATTTAATTCCACTTGGTACAATCGTACACAATATTGAATTAATTCCTGGCCGTGGCGGTAAAATGGTTAGATCTGCAGGTAATGCAGCACAAGTTATGGCTAAAGAAGGCAATTACGTAACAGTAAAATTACCTTCAGGCGAAATGAGAATGGTAAGAAAAGAATGTATGGCAACTATAGGTACACTTGGTAATGCTGAGTTCAAAAACTTATCAATCGGTAAAGCCGGAAGAAAAAGATATATGGGCATCCGTCCAACAGTACGTGGTGTAACAATGAACCCTTGCGATCACCCTCACGGTGGTGGTGAAGGTAAAACAGGTCCGGGCGGACATCCTAAGACTCCTTGGGGTAAACCTGCACTTGGTTACAAGACCCGTAAGAAAAATAAAGCATCTAATAAATTAATTGTTAGATCTCGTAGAAAATAACATAGCTGTTAACGAGTGTTAACGAGTTTTACAGATATGTTATCCTGAACTTGTTTCAGGATCTCAAGAAAAAGGTAAAACAAACAAAAATCATAAAGGAGAAATTAATGGCACGTTCATTAAAAAAAGGTCCATAC
>CALUUV010000157.1 GCA_944324055.1 Candidatus Gastranaerophilales bacterium
TAACAGTTCCACACGCAGTCTTTTTCCTATCATATCCTTTGGTAATTCTCTCTCTGGGCTTGCCTGTCCAGAAATGTTTGGTATAAAATGTTAGAAAAATATATGAGACATATTTCGGGTGATTTCCACAAATAATTCCAATTTCCCATTGATGCTGCTCATAGATTGGGATATACTATGAGCAGCTGACATACTACAGCGTGCTGTCTGGTGTATTTTATTATGGAATTCGCGGTTTAGCAATAATAGGAACTTTGTGATATTGGAGAAAAAATTTCATAAACAGAAATATTAACTTTTGTATTATATTAGGAGGAAGATATGCAAGACTATTTTATTTTAGATGAACAAATTGAAAATATTTCGAACAAAAATAGTGAAGAATGTATAAGAGAAGCCATTGCGTGTTTTAATAATGGTAATTATAGAGCTTCAGTTGCAGTGTTATATACTGCAATAATCTTTGACCTGCTACAGAAAGTTATTGAATTAAGCGAAATATATCATGATAAGTCAGCTTCTAGTATTATAGAAAATATCAAAAAATCTCAAAAACAGAATCCTAAAAGCCCTGAATGGGAAGCTACTTTGATTGAAGAAATACAGAAAAAAACTCATCTAATAACTCCATATGAAAAGGATACCCTACTACAGATTAAACAAGAAAGAAATTATGCAGCTCATCCTATTATTAGCTTTGACAGTGATGATAATAGTGTAAAGTTGAAAAGTATAACAAAAGAAACTGCAAAAGATTTAATCAGGAAAGCCTTTGAAATTGTATTTTTAAAAGACACGATTTTGGCTAAAAATATTATAAATGATATAATAAGAGATGCTAATAATTACTATGACAAAATAGGCAAAGACGGGCTTAAAGAATTTTTAGAGACGAAGTATTTTAAATATATAACACAATATCGAAAAGAAAAACTATTCAAAGATTTATGGAAATTAGTATTTATTCTAGATGATGAAAATTGTAATAAAAATAGGCAGTCCAACTACTATACATTTCTAGCTCTTTTTGATAATTCTCATGACCAATTTTGCGAATTGATAAGGAAAGACAGTACATTATTTTTTGGGAAGTTAGAGATTGAGAATTTCTGTTCATGGGTACAAAAGCATAATTTAAATATAAATGAAACTTGTGTTCTATATTTCAAGAAAAATAGTAGGATACATTTTTTAATCCAGTTCATCGAAGAATACCCAGGATTTTACAGAGAGTTGAACGATTATGCAAAAAATATATTAGAAAAATCTGCTTATCATATGTATACAGATTTAGATGTCCTAACAAATAAATCTTTTAATTTAGAAGAAAATAAAAGGTTTTTGTTTTATGAACAAATCAAGTTAAATTCCGAGCTGGTATTTTTGACCCAAAATCCATCACAACATTTTAATAGTATACTAACAATGATAAACAATTATATGAAAAATAGTTCTAGCAGATTTGTTTCAGTACACTATTATAGTATCTTTAACATTGATGAATTGGACAAGCTGTTTAAGATATCTGAAAAATTAGGATATGAGTTTCATTTTAAGAAATTTCTTTTAAATTATTGTTTAAATGCACAAACATTTTATCAAACTGATTTTTTATTTGAAATCCTTATGCGATATGTAATATTATTTGAAAAAGAAGATTTCTTTAAAATTCTTGCAGGTATGGAGGAAAATTCTCAATATTACGATAATAAGAACAAAACAATTTATCTTGAAAAAATATGTTCACTTTATAAAGAAAAATATAGTGAAGAACTGCTAATATCAGATGAAGAAAAATTTATATATAACAATTTGACAAAATCTGATGCATTTTATCAAAAGAAAGATGATTTTAACACGCAAAAAGCATTAGACATTTTTGAACAAAGGGTATGTACATTTTCTCAATGGAACATTTCAAATATTTTAAGCGCCATCATGAGGAGCGAGCATTCCAGAAAGTTAAGTGCAGAAGACTATCCAAATATTTTTTCCAGCGTTGATAGTCATTGTAAAAATATATATTTCAATGGATGAATGCATTATTTAACTTCCCATTATGTCCATAATTTGTCTACAATAGGAGCTAATTCATGAAAAAGCGTGGTCACTACTGCAAAGTATGCGGTGAATACAAAGCAAATGAGAAATTCTCTGGCAAAGGTCATTCAACCCATATTTGCAAGTCCTGTGCTTCTCTTCCGCCCGAAAAAAAATCGGAGCAGATGACCATCAGTCGGCTAAGCAACCTTCCTTGGTGGCTGTCAAAAGAACAACTACAATGGCTGAAAAACAGACTGAAGGATAAACGTCCTGAAGTACGGGAGCTTGCAAAAGAGCAGTATAATATGCGCTTTCCACCCAAAGACTCTTTCCCTTTTGATGATTGAGGAAATTTAAAACTAATCATCTTTAGTGCGGTAGTCGGGTTTCCCGGCTACCGCCTTATCAGAGACCCCCGAAAATTTTGTGTAAAAGTGAATAGCAGACATCCTTCGCTTGGTTCGGTTGTTAGGTAAGCGTAAAATCTAACCACGCCTTGTTCCAATAAGTGTAATATGAAACAATACCTCCGTGTAGTGTCAGACAG
>CALUUV010000158.1 GCA_944324055.1 Candidatus Gastranaerophilales bacterium
AATAAAACAAAATACAAATTGTATATTTGTTTTAGTTTAGTATTAGTTTTATTTATAACTACTCTTTTTGTATTTAAACCTGTTATAAAAATGGCAGAATTATATACTCTTTTTGCAAGAGTATCACCAAAGACTTTGCAACCTGTACTTGATTTTGGGAATGCAAATTTTATGCTCTCATCAGTTGTACCTATGATGCCTGTGGTTCAATTGAGTAATTATCCGATTATTTTTGATATGGGGTTGTGTTCAATTTTTACGTTATTAATCGGTTTGTTTTTATTTTTTGTACCTAATATTTTTATAAGCGTTTCGCTTTCGTTAATAGCTATGTTTGCTTACATGCTTGGTTCAATTTATATGAGCAGAGCTTATGATATTTGGATTCCTGTGGTTTGGCCTTTATTAATCCAATTATTTGTATTTGTAATAATGTTCGCTGCAAAGAGTTATTTAAAACAGAACAAATTGATAAATACAATTAAAATATTTGGTTATGATGTGACTTTATTCCCAAATTCGATTCCATTTATAAAAAATATTGTTCAACAACCTAAAAAAATGGATATTACAATGGCTTGTTTTAAAATAAAGGTTCCACAACTATACCAAGAAGATATATATACAAATTCATTAGTATATGAAATTAATGAGATATTCCAAACAATAGTAGATGGATGTTTGAAATATGATGGTTTAATTGATAAAACAAGTAATAATACAATATATTGTTATTGGTTCGGTCTTAAGCAAGCAATGAATGCAGTAAAAGCTTGTATGGAAATTAATCATATATTGATGAATAAGAACTCAAATATAAAGGTCTCTTGTGGTATTTCAACTGAGAACTCAATTTTTGCGTTGTTAGGTTCAAATAATTTTTCAAATTATACAGTTATTGGCCCAATATATGATATAGTAAATAGATTAGAAAATGCTTGTATATTTAATAACGCATCTATTCTAATATCAAATAAAACATTTAATTTATTGAGAGATAAATTATTGGTGACCCACAAAGGAACAATAAGCGTTAATGGATTGCAACATCAAATGGATTTTTATGAACCAGTTAATTTTGTCCGTGGTAAAAAAGGAGAATTTTAATGATTAATTTTGATTATCTAACATTATCTGCTTTTTTAGAAGAAAATATTGATTTTTTAATAGGTTCAAGATTACAAAAAATCCAACAACCGACAAGACGTGATTTTATTTTTTCTTTTAGAAATTTATCTGAATCAAAAAAATTATATGTGAATATTAACCCATCTTTATTTCATTTATGTTTTGTTTCAGAAGAAAGTTTAAAAAAACGTGATATTACATTCCCTAAACAGCCACCTATGTTTTGTATGCTATTAAGGAAGTATATAGAAAGTGCAAAGGTTCTAGATGTAAGAGTTCCGCATTATGAAAGAATTTTAGAAATAGATTTTAAATCATCAAATGAATTTGATGAGAATATAAATTTAACTCTTGCAATAGAAATGATGGGAAAATATTCAAATATAATCCTTTATAATTCAGATACAAAAATTATACTTGGTTGTGCTCATAATGTAGGCTCAGAAAAAAGTAGAGAAAGAGAAGTCTCAGGCACATTACCATATATTTATCCTCCAAGACAAGATTATAAGACAGATATTTTAAGATATAATGGCGAAATTAATTATGATACATTGAACCAAGACTTTTTAGGTATTTCAAAAAGTTTTGAAGAAATGGTAAAAGGTTTGCCATTAGAAAAGATAAAGGATTATATAGAAGGTTGGGGAAAATGTAAAATAACTCCTGCAATAGATGGTGGGAAATATTGTATATATTCTGAACTTCTTACCAATCCTATTATGCAAGATAGTGTTTCTTCAATGATTGATAATTATTATTCTGATATTCAAGAAAAAACAATTTTTAAACAATTATTCCTAAAACTTAAAAATATAGTAAATGCAAAGTATAAAAAAACTTGCAATACTTTAAAAAAGATTAACTATCAAATCTCTAAAAAAGATAAAGGAGAAATGTATAAGAAATATGGAGATTTAATTTTATCAAATCTATATGCTGCAGAAGATTTTTCTTCCGAAATGAAAGTTGTAGATTGGGAAACTGGGGAAGAAATAAAAATACAATTAGATGAGACAAAAACTTTGAAAGAAAATTCTCAAAGGTATTATAAACTATTTGCGAAATCAAAGGATTCAAGGGGTAAGTTGGAAGAATTACAACAAGAATTAACTAATGAGAAAAATTATCTTGAACAAATAATTTACACTATTGATAACGCTGATAGCTTAGTTATTTTAAGAGAAATAGAACATGAACTAGTAGAAGATAACAAAAAGATTAAAAAAACAGATGATACAGAACTAGAAACACTAGAAATAAATGGTTTTAAAGTTTATATAGGTAAAAATAATCGTCAGAATGATTTAATAGTATCAAAGATTTCAAGAGGTGAGGATTATTGGTTCCATACACAAAATACTCCTGGTTCTCATATTTTGTTGAAGGTTCCTGATTCTAATGAACCTGATGAAAAAACAATATATGAATGTTGTAAATTAGCAAAAAAATATTCATC
>CALUUV010000159.1 GCA_944324055.1 Candidatus Gastranaerophilales bacterium
CTTAAAGAAAATCAAAGCCCGCGTCCCCTCTCCCCGCCAAAGATTAAGAATGCGGTTGTATGGAGACAAGGCGTAGATATAAATGGAGAACAAAATAAAATGCAAAGAGGTGAAATTATAAGATATGTTGATATGACTATTGCTGAAGGTATCAATTTACAGCGTGGAATGAATTATAATGTTCCAGGAAAGAATTATCATATTATTTTAATGAGTGTAAGAAAGAATGCTCCCTATGCAGATAAATGGTTACCTGAAGAAAATGCAATCATTTACGAGGGACATGATGTACAAAAGAATTACAATTTTTCCTCTTTGCCCTCAGACAAAATAGATCAACCAATGTTTAATCCTAGCGGTTCTTTAACGGAAAACGGAAAATTTTATCAAGCCGCTATGAGGTATAAAGAAAATAACAACTCTCCTGAGATTGTAAAAGTCTATGAAAAAATTAAAGATGGAATATGGGTATATAATGGATATTTCCATTTGGTTGATGCTTGGCAAGAAAAACTAGATAGAACCGTCTTTAAGTTTAGATTAGAAATGATTGATTCTGATATCGAAGAAGAAAAACTTCACGATACTACAGAATTAGAACTTGAACATAACCGCTTAATCCCTACTGAAGTAAAAATCAAAGTATGGGCAAGAGATAAAGGAAGATGTGTTAAATGTGGTTCTGATAAAAACTTGCATTATGACCACATTATTCCCTTTTCTAAAGGTGGTTCATCTAAAGATCCAAACAACATCCAACTATTATGTCAAAAATGCAATTTGAGCAAACATGATAATATTGAATAAGATTTATTAGGCACCAATAATAGTAACCAATCTTATAGAAATCTGATCTAATATTCATAAGAGTAACATCTTATGCTCTTTGTTCCGATAAAAAATGTTCAAACTCATTTAAAAACGTCTCAGCTTTACTCATAATCTCAGATAATTGTTCCCACGAATATGGTACATTACTTACTGAATTATGTGCACCAGCATGCCGAATTAAGACGATTAATTTCATTTCTTCTAAGCCTGTCACATCAAACTGAGCATTACTAAAGCTTTTGCTCAGCTCTTTAAAATCTCTCGGCATTTTATGTCCATCTACAGCTAAAATATCTTTAGCAAATATTCTACTATTTGCTAAATATTCATATACCTTTCCTTGAAGATCTTTTTTGATTTCTTCAGCACACTTTATTGATACATATTCACAAAGAATAGATTTCAAATGATCTTGCCGATTTTCATCTATATTATCTAAATCCTCTTGCAATTCTTGGTATAATTTTTTTGAAATGTCTAATGTCATTGTAAAAACCTACCGGCAATTTCAAGTCTATCTTTTATGGATTTTGTTGACATGGTTCCTTGTCCAGCCTCATAGATATCTTTAAAACTCTGTTCCTGTAACAAATCCATAAATTTCTTTTTAAGGTCAATAATATCATCTTTTTTCATTACTGATACTATAACTGAATCTAAAACTGAATAATTTGGCTTGTTTCCTTTTAAGGTGAAAGGTCTGTCTCCTAGGTTTTCATATATTAAACCTACTGCATGTACAAATTTGTCTGCAACATCCGTTTTTGATAAATTTTTATTTCGTTCCATATATTCATTTAAAAAAGATTTCATCGGAGACATATATTCTTTTTCATATAAGGCAAAAACTCTTAAAACCAACTCCAAATCTAGGAAACGATTATTAGGAATATCCGAACCTAAAATTTTTCGCCAATTACCATCCAAATTAACTCTTTCTAAAGTCTTTAAAAAATCTCCATACCCTATACAACGTCTTACCTCCATATTATTTAACTTTTCTCCTCCGGTATTCAGTCGTTCAAAAATAAGGTATATGCTACTGTCATCCAAAGGATTTGTCTGTTTAATAACAGTAGCTGGTAAAATGGAATTTTCTAATTTTATTTTATCCTCATCTGAAAGCTCAGCGAAACGTTTATTTAAATAAGGACTCTTTTTATTAAGCCCAACTAATTTAAATTCATTATTAAAAAAAGAATAGATAGTATGAACTCTTTGTAATCCGTCTATTATTTTAAATGTTGTACCTTTTTCTGTATATAAGAATATAGGAGGTACAGGCAATCCTAGTAAAAAAGATTCTATAAGTTTTGCTTTTTTCTGATCATTCCAAACAGGGTGACGCTGAAATTCAGGAACAACAAAAACTCCTGTTTCTTGATTATATTTTCTAGCACATTCGGCCAAGGTATAAAATGCAGGATAATTTGTTATTTCATAATGAGAATATACTTCTTCATCATCTAATTCTATATCATTCTGTCTAAGGATCTCTTCGTCACTCATATTCACTCACTTATAACCATTAATAAAGACTACATTACAACTAAAACTTTTTTAAGTATTATTCAAAGCCTTTTAAAATGCAACCACAAAATGTTAAAGAAGGCACATTCTTTAACATTTTCTTTGAAAAGCTTGAAATCGTTAGGGATTTTATTTAAGACTCTAGGGTAGCAAGGTAAAAATGTTAAACTTTGTTAGTTTTGATAACTTTTCTTAACATTTTGTTCCTTTGTTTGATTTGGTATCA
>CALUUV010000160.1 GCA_944324055.1 Candidatus Gastranaerophilales bacterium
TTTGTACTATAATTATTCGCGTGGAATGTAATGAAAGGAATTTTATAAATGGTACTTGAAATGACTTACCCTGAACTTGCTAGAGCAGTTAATCCAACTCACGATATTAAGCTTTTTGCAGGTCGTTCTAATACTAAATTAGCTCAAGAAATTGCGGATTATCTTGGTACAACTGTTGGACCAATGGTTATCAAAAATTTTGCTGATGGTGAAATTTATGTTCAGGTTAAAGAAAGTGTTAGAGGTGATGATGTATTTATCGTTCAACCTTTGTGTAATCCTGTAAATGAAAATTTAGTTGAACTTTTAATTATAATAGATGCGTTTAAACGTGCAAGTGCCAAAACTATTACTGCAGTTATTCCATATTATGGATATGCAAGACAAGATAGAAAGACATCTGGTCGTGAAGCAATTACAGCAAAACTTGTTGCAGACTTGTTAACAACTGCAGGTGCAGATAGAGTTCTTGCAATGGATTTACACACAGGTCAAATACAAGGATTCTTTAATATTTTAGTTGACCATATCTTCGCAACACCAATCCTAGTTGATTATGTTAAAGGATTGAACATTCCACAAGAAGATATGGTTGTTGTATCTCCTGATACTGGCGGGGTTCAACGTTCTAGACATTTTGCTAAACAATTAGAATGTCCATTAGCTATTATTGATAAAAGACGTGATAAACATAACGAAGCTATTGCAGCTCACGTTATTGGTGATGTTGAAGGTAAAATTTGCGTTATGTTTGATGATATCATTGATACTGCTGGTACAATTACTGAAGCAGCTAAATTATTAAAATCTAAAGGGGCTAAAAAAGTTTATATTGGTGCAGCGCACGCAGTATTCTCTGGTCCGGCATTAGAAAGATTAGAAAATGCTCCTATTGAAGAATGTATTGTTACAAATACAATTCCTTGGGATCCTGATAAATTACCTTCTAAGGTTAAACAATTATCAGTTGCTCCATTATTAGGACAAGCAATATCTAGAATTCACGATGATGAATCAATTAGTTCATTATTCGGTTTTGAAAAAGAAATGAAAGTTTAATGAATAATATTTAAATGTATCTCTTTAAAAGTCCTGATTTCATATCAGGACTTTTAATTATCTGTAACAATTTGACATGACTTTTAATTTAGTGTGTAATTAATACATAGTTGATAAGTTGGGAGTTTTATAAAATTCTCGATAGGGATTAATATGTACATAAAACAACTTGAGATAGACAATTTTAAGTCGTTTGCTAATAAGGTTGATATTCCTTTATTAAAAGGTTTTACAACAATATCAGGACCAAACGGCTCAGGAAAGAGTAATATTATTGACAGTATCTTGTTTGCGCTTGGTCTGTCAACTTCTCGTGCATTACGTGCTGAAAAATTGTTCCATCTCATTTCTACTTACACTAAACGAAATGAAGCTTTTGTTAAGGTAACTTTTTCTGAAACGAATGACGGAAAAGATTTTACTGTTGCTCGTAAGATTAAAAAATCTTCTCAAGGGTATAACAGTATTTATTATATGGATGATAAAGTTGTTACTTTAGCAGATATACATGCAAAATTAGAAAATCATAACATTACTCCTAATAGTTATAATGTTATGATGCAAAATGACGTTCTATCTATTACAAATTGTACTCCTATGGATAGAAGAAAAATTATTGATGAAATTGCAGGAGTTGCAGACTTTGATAGAAGGATAGAACAGGCAACAGGTGAACTTGATACTGTTAATAATAGGGTGCAACATTCATCTTTAATTTTAGGTGAGGTTGAACACCGTTTAGAACAGTTAAAAGAAGAAAGAGAAGTTGCTTTAAAGTATAAAAAATTAAAAGATGAGAAAACTGAATTAGAAAGCCAAGTTACAACAGTAAAGTTCTTTGATATAAGAGGTAACTTAGAAAAAGCTCATGAAAATATTTTGACATTTACTAAAAAGAAAAAAGAAGAAGAAATAAATGCCAAAGATATTGATGAGCAACTTAATCTTATTAATCAAAAATACGAAGAAATTTGTGCAGTTGTAAAAGAAAAAGGTGAAGCTCATCAATTAGAAGTTCAAAAACAAGCAGAAGAATGCAAGGGCGAAATTTCAAGAAAAGAATCTGCAATTACTTATAATGACAAACAAATTCAAGATAGATTAAAGTCTATTGAAGGTTTCAAGAATGGTATCGAACTTCAAAAAAATAAGATTAAAGATGAAGAAATTACTATTCAAAATAGAGAAGAGACAATCAAAAAATTAGAAGCCGATATAGAAGAACAAAAAGCTCAACTTCGTAAAATAAACGAAGATATGACTGGTTTAAGTGAAAATGCAGAGCAACAGCTTGCAAAAAGAAATGAGCTTCGTAAGACTTTAGAAGATTTAAAAGATAAAGAAACTTCTTTAATTCAAAAACAAGCTCCAATGGAAGCTGACTTAAATAACTTAAAGAGAAGTTTAGAAGATGCAAAAAATCAATTAGAAAGATTAAATGCAATAAAATCAAACTATACAGCTAATAAAGAATCAATAGAGCTTCAAGTTGAAACATTAAC
>CALUUV010000161.1 GCA_944324055.1 Candidatus Gastranaerophilales bacterium
TAAAACAAATCCTCCGTAAAGGCATTATAATATAAAACCTTTATTTTTGATTCTTCGCCCTCGGCATCATGCCCCTTTGGAGAAACTAACTCTTTGAATGCACGCGACAGACGAGTCTTTCCTACACCATTGAAAGCATAGATTAGTTGTACCTTTTTTTCCGTACAAAGGTCCTGTGCTATTTCTTTTAATGATTTCCCCATATTATACTTCTTTTATTTCCTGAAATGACAATAATTTATTTCTATAATATTCGTATTGCTCTTGCACTGCAGCTATTTCAGCTGGAAGACCTTGCGACAAATCGTTTACCAAAGTTTCAAATTTATCAAGAATGGAGACGATACGTTGCTGCTCGGCAAGAGAGGGCATTGGAATTGGAAAGTTTAGCAACATAGGTTTGCGAATTGATGTAACAGATGATGTGTATGCATTTTTTGTTATATAATTATAAAATTCACAACGCATATAATGAAATAAAAACTTCGGCATAACTTTTACATCAAAAACATGTATGCGATAAGCCCTTTGGTGTAATGCGTATTTTCCTTCTACATAATGAAATATCTTACCAACACCGACTCCGTCTCCTGACGTTATAATAGCAGTTTCATCAAATTCATATTCATTTTTCCTACGAACACTCTGAGATCGAACAAAAAAAGGATACAATCCGACTGATAATTCATCTTGTGTATTACTACTTCCTGTTCCAATTTCAGCACATTCTTTTAGTTTTTTCCATTCAACTCCTTCTGCATGCTCCCCAAATGTAAGCAATTGATCCCGATAATATTTATATTGCTCTTTTCTCGCTTGCAGCTCTGCTTGCAGCTCCGCTGTAAGATTTGTTAAGTGGTCAAGAATACGGACTATTTCTTCTTGCACAGCAAGAGGTGGAATAGGAATTATAAGATTTTTTATTTTGTCCCTACTTAGTCCAGGTATTCCAGCTCCATGTTTTGATTGCATAAGTGCTTGTTCCGAATTCTTTAATAAGAAATATAAATATCTATTATTTAGAATATTCATATTGGGTTTTACAATAAAGCAATGTGCTCCGGCCCAAAACTTACATTTCATCCAATTAACATATCCTGCCGATGCTCCACCTTGTGATATTGCGATTGTATTCTCTTGTTCATTGAATCTTTCTGTAAAACCAGATGGATTTATTCCTCCATTTAATACAGGATATGTCCCAACTTCTGACATATCTCTTTTATTAAATTGAATACCAGTATAAATATCTATATATTTTCCTAACGATAAGTATTCCACCCCTTTTGGACAAAGTTCTCGTATCAAGTCTTGCAGTTTACTCATAGTTCATCCTCCTCCGATTCAATTTTAGCACTTGATTTTTTGATACGTTTCACTGTATGTTTTATTTTTCCAATGATAAAATTCAATTCAAGGGTCGATTCTGTTTCTGAGGTTTCCAAATCCGGCATTACTATATCCGACAAAACCTTACCGAAATGTTGCATTTTGTCTGCTTGCTTTTCCCGGTTGGTTTCTTTATGCAAATCAACCAATTCTCTTTTCAGGCCTCGTACAGCCGCAAAAGTCTCAATAATAGCAAAAGTTGCACCTAATGCTGTCTTACTCTTCAATATAGTAGCAAGCATATACAGGCCTTTCTCGGTAAAAGCTTTAGGCAAGGTACGTGTTCCGCCCCAACTTGATGTCACATTCTGTGATTTCAAGTTTTCTGCTTCTTCTTTTGACAGTTGAAACATATAGCTGTCGGGGAATTTATCTATATTGCGTTTGACAGCCTGATTGATAAGCCTTGTTTCCACTCCATACAGTTCAGCGACAAAAGCATCGAGCAGAACCTTCCTTCCTCGTATTTCAATCAAATGCGTCCCTATGCGATTCATCATCATAGGGACTTCTTCATTTTGTATTTTTCTCAATTCCTGATTGCTCATAATTCGTCTGCCTCCAATTCTGCAACTATCTTATCTATCTCCGTACGCAACTCGTTTTCCCTTGCTACAATCCGCTGAATGCGTTCGTTCAGCTCCTTTATGTCTGTCTTCGGACGGGTGTCTTCAACTTCAATATAACTGCTTACCGACAAGTTATAGTCATTCTCAACAATAGCTTTATAATCAACAGACTTGGCAATATAATCAATGTCTTCCTTTTTATCGAAAATTTCCACAATCCTTTTTATATGCTTATTCTCAAGCACATTGTTGTTGGTTTCTTTTGTATAGAATTCTTCTCCGCTTACATCAATAAACTGGATTTTAGTATCACTCTTATGCTTTGATAAAACCAGAATATTAACCGCAATCGAAGTTCCGTAGAACAAATTAGAAGGCAACGAAATGATGGTTTCCACATAGTTGCCATCTACCAAATATTTTCTGATTTTCTGCTCTGCTCCGCCTCGGTAAAAAATACCAGGAAAACAGACAATAGCAGCACGACCTTTGCCCGAAAGATAATGTAATGCATGCAGAACAAATGCAAAATCAGCCTTTGATTTGGGTGCAAGCACCCCAGCTGGTGCAAAACGGTCGTCATTGATAAGGGTTGGATCGTCCGAACCAATCCAGTTTACCGAATAGGGAGGATTGGATACAATGGCATCAAAAGGCTTTTCATCTCCAAATTGTGGGTCGGTAAGTGTATTACCACGTGCTATTTTGAACTTGTCATAGTTTATGT
>CALUUV010000162.1 GCA_944324055.1 Candidatus Gastranaerophilales bacterium
ACGGTGAAGTTTGAAGGGGTCAACGATTGGGCCGCATTCACGCTGGAGGGCGGGGAGTGGAGCCTGCCCGAGGTGACGGCGGAGGA
This sequence comes from Candidatus Gastranaerophilales bacterium, assembly GCA_944324055.1. Lineage (GTDB taxonomy): Bacteria > Cyanobacteriota > Vampirovibrionia > Gastranaerophilales > Gastranaerophilaceae > UMGS1585. The sequence goes on from CALUUV010000162.1 coordinate 87, forward strand.
ACAGCTGCGGGCCGATCTGGACTTTCTGGCCGCTATGACGGGGGTGATGCTGGCATGACCGTGTTCGAGATGGCCAAAATGTATTACCCCAGGCTGTGGAATGAGGAGCGCATCCGGGCCCTGGTGGAGGCCGGGAGGATGACGGAGGAGGAGACCAGGGAAATTTTGGAATCATCGAGTGGCAAATAAACAGCAGCGGGCGGATACGAAAAGTATCCGCCCGCTGCTGTTATCTGCAAATCACTCGACGGCCATTCAACAGCCAAAGGCACAGCGCATATATGCTGAAGCAAACCACTGTTGCGGTGGCAAAGCGCAAAATATGGACCTGAATAGGCAGCAACAGAAAGAATCCCCACACCACCCCCAGGCCAATCGCTCCCGCAGCGATCTGATGGAAAAGATTTCTGTAAAAACCAGATAAGCAGAGCTGGGGCATCTTCTTTCTGATGCTCTTTAGGAGCAGCAGAGCAGTCAAAAGGGTAGAAATACTGGTTCCCAATGTGATTCCCACGATTCCAAGCCATGGTGTGAGCACCAGGCTGAGAACTACATTGCAGGACACGCTGATGGCGCTGTTGATCATCGGTGTCTTCGTATCCTGAATTGCAAAATAGGCGCGGGTCAGCACTTCCCGCACCGCGCAAAAGAGGAACATGGGGGCATAGCAGGCAAGTACCAACGACGTGCTCTCTACTGCCGATGAATCAAAGCTTCCCCGGCCATATACAATCTCCACCACGTCTTTTGCGCAGAGGATCGTCACACAGGTGATTGGGACCATGAGCGCCGTCAGTCCGCTCATGCTTTTGGTAAGGATCTGGCCATAGTTCTCCGTGTCGCCCTCAGCCGCTTCCCGGGTAAGATTTGGGTAGAGCACCGTGGTCAGGGAAGTGACAAGGACAGTAACGACAAGGCCGCCCAAGGTGTTGCCGTAGTTAATAGCGGATAGTGATCCTTCCGGCAAAGTCGACCCCAAAGCTTTATCTACGATTTGCTGAATCTGCACTACGCTGTTTCCCAGAAGTATAGGAAGTCCCATGCGGACCAGTTGCACTGTATCAGGATGAAGCGGATTGACCAGCTTTTTGAACCGCACATGGCGCCAACAGAGGATCGCCAACAGCATGACCGTGGTTACGTGTCCGCCGATGACCGAAAGAGTGAGCAGATCCATGCTCTGTTGATCGCCAACCATATAGGTAGCCAGAATCACCACGAGGTTATATGCCAGAGCGGCAACCTGGGAACTTACAAACAGCTTTTTGGCGTTGAGTATGGCAGTTAACATATACTGCAGCATGGTCAGCGGGAAGGCTGCCATGGTTAACCTTGTCAAGTGGGCGGCAAGAGCAACCTGTCCCGGCGTGAATCCAGGGGCGAGCAATGGCATCAGCGGGGATGCCAGCAACACCCCCACCAGTGACAGCGCAAGGGATATCAGCAAAGTCCCAAACACCATACGGGATGCATAGAGATCCCCTTCATCCTCACCGCGCGAAGTACTCCGGGTCACATAGAGGGTGATGAATGCAGTGGACAGACTGTTGCACACAGAAGGGAAAATCATGCCCGGCATGCTCTGTGCGAGGAAAAAAGCATCGGTTTCCGCTGTCGCACCATAGTAACCCGCAATCAATGTTTCCCGGAAAAAACCGATGGCCTTTGAGGCCAGCGCCAACAGCGTCACCCACAGGCTGGCTTGCAGGATACTGTTTCTCGATAGTCTCATAAATTGTCAAAGATACTTTCGTAAAAAGGCATCGAGATCTCCAAAATATTGGGGATAAAAATCTCTGGCCGTTACATACACTATTGCTGTCATCGAATCTGTGCGGTTTCCCTTCGTATAGGAGATGATCTTGGTCAATTCCTTCAAGTTAACAGGATAAAAAAGATTATTCCTCAAAATATAAGTCAATGTTTTCCTCACCGGATAGAACAAATGAACCAGAGGCAGGCAGGACTTTTTTGCAAAACGCATGATCCGTAGATAGGTGGTTTCGACATTTGCAGTGGGGAGCTGTTCTTCACCTACAATCTTATAGTAGAGATTTCGGTATGCCCGCTGCGCGGTAGGAACGTTCAGCCAATAATCAACCAGGGCATCATCCCATAGGGGCAGCCTCCATTCCGTATGGAGGATTTCCTCGCACTCCACATAGGAATTTACTACGTATCTGGACTGACGCTGCCGCCAGTTGAATTGCTCAAAGAGTTCCTGGCACTGCTCGTAGGAATACTTCTCCTGGGTCAGGCCCAGTTCTTCTGTGATAATCTCTCGCAGTGCCGGGTGCTGCTGCAGTTTCAGGCCGAATATATAAAAATGACGGTCCAGGATCTGGTCGATCAACTCATCCCGGCGGTAGGTGTTCCCCGGTAAAAAATATTTGCAGAACTGATCTCCTTCAATCAAGTCACCAGAATTTCCATTTACAATGACGCAATCACGGGGGATCTCACCATTATCGATATAGGACTTGAGGATGATGGACTCCAGATATGGAATGCGAAACCCATTGGAGGCAATACGCCAGTACTTTCGGATCATCTCGTCATTTTTCAGCAAGTCCCGAACAAACCCCTGCTTCGCCGTCACCAATTTCCATTCAAACC
>CALUUV010000163.1 GCA_944324055.1 Candidatus Gastranaerophilales bacterium
CATCTGTCACACATTGCGCCCCTTTAAGTCCAAAGTAACTTTGCAAACGAAACGGAAGACAACAAAAGGCCAAGTGCCAACGTGTTCCGCACTATTGTAACAGGATTTGAACAACAATTGAAACAATAAAAGGACAGACGACATGGAAAATGAACGCAATCTGATGACCACCACCGAAGCGGCCCGGTATCTCGGAGTCAAACCGAGCTATCTCTACAAGATGATGATGCGCCGCGCAATCCCTTATTACAAGCCGGGAGGCAAGCTGTGCTTCTTCGCGAAGGAAGACCTTGATGTATGGCTGAAACGGGTAAGGATTAAGTCGCAGGACGAAATAGACAGCGAGGCTTCACGCTATCTGATTAGCCGTGAGAAGAACAAATGATTTATCTACTTATAAAACAAGAACTGTATGAATGATTCAAACATGACAGGTGCAGGCTTGAAAAATGCCGCACCGCAGGATTCCACAAACAAGGAAACTAAGATTAAATCCACACGTTCCACTATCGGTGCAAAAGCGCAGACCATTCTGGATTTTCTCCGGCGATGCACTCCCTACGAGGCTGATTCCATCCGTGTGATGGTCGGTTACGCCACCGGTAAAGGAGAAATCGGAACGATTGAGCCGACGGACTTGCTCGCCGTGAACCGCTTTCTCAACCACGGGCTTACCAAAGAGAGCGGAACAAGCAGTGAGACGGTGATGGGACACCGGCAGGAACGTGCGCAGAAACTAATGGAAGCCGTCAAGGAGTACGTCAACATCGGCCAACTGTGCCGTGTCAGTGTCGCGCTGATGAAAATCTCATCGGACTTCAAGGCGGTGGAAGATACAAGACAACATCTGCAATCACAATCGACCAACACAGCGAGCAGGAATTGATGAAATGGTAATCGGGGTATCCGGCAATCCGGAAACAATGTCAGTGAACTCTTGCAACATAAGGGAAACAGAAATGTCAGATACTCCGATTTCACTTCCATACAAGTTGTAAGCAACTCTGATAAGGAATAGCGGGCAATCATATCAAAATCCTATGCTACAAGCCCAATCCTTTTATAGGAAAGCGACAAATTCCGCAAGCCATTTGTGGACACCCATCCGGCTGCGGATACATATTCGAGAAAGCAGGGAATGGCGTTCCATTACAAGATATGCCGATGTATTACACTCCCTGACGGTCATTCCATACACGGCATCCTTGCCATTGTCCGACGGGGACAATGGGGGACGCCGCTCGCAAGCTCGCACCGTAATAACCTATTGTACCATTATAATTTCCCTTATATGGATAAAGAACAGAATACACCTCAGAATAACGGTAATTCCGAATCGGACGACAAGCAAGCCAAAACCGTCCGTGAACCCCGATGTACCACAATCTCGTTCCGTGTCAGCAGAACGCAGCGGGAGCATATCGGACGGCTGGCCGACAAGTGCGGCATGACACTCAACGACTACGTGCTGGCGCGTTCATACAATTACAGGCCTAAGGCACGGCTGACCTCCCGGCAGGAGGCTGTACGTGACGAACTCGTCTTGGCACGGAGCGACTATGCCAGATACACCTCCATGCTTAACGCCATGCCGCAGGATGAACGCCGAGCTATGTTCCGAAACTGGTTATGGATGGTCGGTGCGTTGCAACTGCTCGGCAGGACAGCGGAGACAATTACAAAAATTATTGACCGCCACTTTGCACCAAACCGGATTCCGGAAAACCCTCAAATACAAAAACAGAGTAGTGAACCAATAGAAGAAAACCCATGATAGGCAAGGCAAAATCCATCAGCTACGGTATAAACGACATCCGGTATATCACAGGAGAGTCGAGGAACAAGAAACATCCTGAACGGATATACCACGTCAAGGACAATCTGCTTCCGTGCAGGCTTGACGCTCAGGGTGTATGGGATATGATGAAAGCCCATGCATCAACGGGAAAGAACGTCATCCGCATCGAAATCAGCCCTGCGAAGGAACATACGGAACACTTCACCCTGAAAGACTGGGAAAAGTTGTGGGATGATTTTGTCCGGGAGTATGACAGTATGGAGTTCAGGAACAGGCAAGGCGAAATCTATTCCCACCGGACAAACCTTGCCGGAAGCATTTCAACCGTGTGGCTGCACTTGGAATCAAAGAGTGGCATCCCCCATCTGCACGCCGCAGCCTGCCGCAAGGACAATGAAGGCAGAACCAACAACGACCACAACATACACCTCCGCGCACAATACGCGGCGGAGCGTGTGGCCCGAAAACGGGGCTGGACTACCGCTATGGAAATCCGCAGGGCAAACGTCGATGAAGTTGCAGCAGAACTCATAGGTATCCTGCGTTCCATGCCGTCATGGTCGTGGGATGATTATGTGGCGAGGGTGCGGACAAAAGGCTACACCCTTGAAGAACGCCGGGACAGGAAAGATGTTTTGCATGGCTACACGGTCGGTATCGGTGATGTTATCTACAAGGCTTCGGAACTCGGCAAAGGCCGCAACCTGATGGCTTCAAAGATTGAAGCGACATGGAACAGGCTGCACAACCAATCCGTAACAGAGTTGCAGCAGAATGATAACAAGGTCAAAACACAGGCTGCAACAACTCCTGAAGCAAAACCGGAAACGGTTTGCGACAAGCCTGTTATAGACTATTCCATATGGCGTGAGGAAACATCAAGATACGAACTTATACATGAAGGTAAAGATTACCGCTTCTACATTCCCGATAATGTCATACAACTGTTCGATGATGAGCTCGATTACCGTGAAATAGCGAATCATAAAGAACTGGCCGACTATGCGGTGGCCTTGTTTGTCGGCATGATGAGTGTTCCGGCTGTTCCGTGCGGTGGAGGAGGCGGCACTTCAAACGACTTGCCTTGGGGACGGAAAGAGGATGAGGATGAAATGGAACGTGCCCGGAGGTGTGCCCGTGCAGCTATAAAGAAATTTGGTAAGAAACCGAAATCATCAATCAGACGATAGGCAAAGAATTATGGTAAACAAAAAATTCGATTACAGTAATGATATGGTGCAGAATGATACTTTGCAAAACATAAACGAAGACCGTGAGGAATTGCGCCACCAGCGTCTTGAACAGCGCAACAACGCATTG
>CALUUV010000164.1 GCA_944324055.1 Candidatus Gastranaerophilales bacterium
AGATAAAGAATTAAGACATTCTTCTGATTTCTGTGCAGCTTCGCTATTGGATGAGGCCCAGAAGACAAAAGTTCTGGAGCCCAATAAAAATTTATTGTGTGAGTCATTGCGAAGCATATGATTTAATGCAGTTGTATAAGCAAATTCTGCTTCTTCAGATATTGGAGCATTGTACCCTTTGGATTTACCATATGAATCATATCCGGAGTTTACTTGAAAGGCAACCAATTTTGCCGTAGCTTGGCTGCCGGGTATCATTGTTGCCGTAGTAATTTCAACAGTCTGAGCTTTTTTCCCTGTTATTAGACATACATGGCCTGTAACCATTTTATTGTCGTTGTCAAAATTCATCAGTGTTTTTTGTGAAGCTGCAATTTCAGTATCACCTTCGACAAGAAAAGAAAAGGTCGAATATTTTTTGTTGAGATTTTTTGTGATTTCTCCCCATAATGGGTCGTTTTGCATAGCTTCAAGAATATGCTGCTGGCCTAGTTCATAAAAATTATATATGCTTTTTATGGTCTGATTGTCTGGGTATAGCGTATAAATTTCTTTGATTTTACTTTTGAATGTATTATAATATTTGCGCATATTTTCCTCATCTCCCTTGTCGGAGTAACCAAATACGTATTGACTATTATCATACAGATAATTGGCAACTGGGGCGCTGGATCTACTTACACTTTTTTTAACAAGAAATTGTTGTGCGGTTTTTTTGTTAATTCTTCTATCTTCAAAACGAATGAATTTGCCATTGAGGTCAATGACGATAATAAATCCAATTTCTTTAAGTTCCATGCCGAAGCCAGGTAGCTCATGACTCCGATTATAATAATCATATAATGCTTTTAGTATCATTTCATCACCTCCTCACTGTCTTTATTGGGTACAATAATTACACCTTGTTTCATCTTTGCACGATAGAACATAGCGTCGGGTTTTTGTGGATTTTTATCGAAGTCCATATCATATAGCATGATACCAAAATCTTCATCTTCTGGAAGTGGAGTTTGGAGCGTCGATGTGCTGTCAATGTATTTCCAATTGGCAGCAAACTCACGACAACCCAAGTAGGGTTGTGTGAAACATTGCCCGTTTGAAGCGCGACGCTCAAACATTTCATAATATTTCATTGGATTTTCACTTGCGTCAGCTTTGTGTTTGGCAAATGCTTCTGGAGGGCGTTTATTGACTGGTATAAATATCAGTTTGGCATAAATGCGGTAACGTACATCCTGTAAAATTAGAGAGTTTTTTTGTTGGCGTTTGTCTTCTATGAATATGGGTGATTTTCCAGCAACAGCTCCTACTTCATTTCTTCGGATATTCGCCCATTTAATGGGGTTGATAACTTCTATTCTGGTTACTTGCCATTTCATGGCATAACGCTTAAAGAGAATTGCTTCAAAAATGGCTCGTGCAGCAGAGGGTGTGATGACGTCATAGCTCACACGTTCGACTTTTAATTCAGGACGAGTGAAACATGCCCAGTCGCCCCATACTTCCAGACAATATTCTTTGTCAGTATATTCCATATCGTTTAATTTTTGGTTATTATTCATGTGTTTCAGATAAGGCTGATAATGTGTTAAACCATTAAAGTTTCATCCATCCAATGGTTTTCTAAACTCACGCCAGTGTCGTTGTCGTATTGTGCGCTGTCGGATAATACATATATTCCTTCTATTATTTCATTTATTGCTCCATATTCATTAAGTCGGTTGAAATCCGATTGATGAATACTCACCGTATATTGTGCCAGCTTTTTCATAAGTGGATATGTGCAGCCATATTCTTTTAATTGTGCAATCCATTTTGTGCTGTCTTTCCAATTGACAATTATATTTTGATTATTGTCGTCAATCAATTTGAATAGCATAGCAGCCTTGTCAAAACACAATTCATTGTATTTGTAAAGATAATGTTTAATATCCTTTTTATCGAAAGTTGTTTCTCTACTGTATAATTGCAGGAAATATTCATTCATGGTATCGGGGGCAAACCAATCGCTGTTGGCTGGTAGATTTAATCGTGCATTGTTGGCTTTTGCCATAGCTCCGAAAGGTATTCGATTTTCTGCGCTTAAACTGAAAACAAAGGTATGGCCCATGGTGTATTTCCCTTCCCGATTACATCTTCCTGCTGCTTGCAATATAGAGTCGAGTCCAGTTTCTTGGCGGAATACAATAGGGAAATCAATATCCACGCCCGCTTCTACAAGTTGGGTCGCTATTACACGGATAATGGGTTGGTCATCGTCATTCAGCAATGTTTTGATTCTTTCGATTGTTTCGCTGATATGAGCGGGACACATCATTCTTGATAGATGTAGTTTTATGCCTTCATTGGGCAAGCGGTCAAATAGTTCTTTGGCGTCTTTTCTTGTATTGACAATGCATAAAACTTTTTTGTGTTCAGATAATGTGGCAGCTATTTCATCGTATGTTTTTCCTGTATTGTCTATTTCTAATTTAACCCGGCGAAGTTTTTCATGCAATTTAAGTTCAGGTGGAATTATTTCTGTAATATGCTCTATGCCTTTAAGATTCTCTTTGGGATTGCTTGCTTCGATTTCCCCAGTCAAAACGGGTTGACTGGCTGTGGTAAACAATACAGATGTTCCAAACATTTTTTGATATGATTTTAGTGCATCGACAATGGGTTGTAGAAAATCAGTTGGTAGAGTCTGAACCTCATCCAATATGATGACGGAGTTTACTATATTGTGCAACTTACGGCAACTGGAGGGCTTGTTGCTAAACATTGATTCAAACAGTTGTACATTTGTGGTTACAATGATGGGATAATTCCAGTTCTCGGTAGCCAGTATTGCTCTTTCACGTTTCTCCTCGTCTTTTATTTCATCAGGATTAAAGTTGCTGTGATGCTCCAATACATTATTTTCGCCGAAAATAGTTTTTAAGATTCTTGCAGTTTGGACGATAATACTTGTGTAAGGAATGGCAATAATGATGCGGCTCATTTTATGGTGTACAGCGTGCTTCATTGCCCATAATAGAGAAGAGAGCGTTTTTCCTCCTCCCGTAGGAACGGTAAGACTATAAAATCCTTTTTCTCCCTCCGCTCTCTTTTCACACAGTTCCATTACTTTCTTACGGATATGGTTTACATGGCTCTCTGTGGCATTTGCTTGTAGCTGGTGTAAATGCTTCTCCA
>CALUUV010000165.1 GCA_944324055.1 Candidatus Gastranaerophilales bacterium
ATTATGTGAAGCATTAGGTATAGAGCCTAAGAGTGGAGGTTACAAGGCAAAACAAGAAAAAGATTTTAGACAATACTTTAATTGGACTAAGGAGGGGCAAAAAATTATTATTACTGTTGTTTATGACGAAGTGCAAGAACGTGTAGACGGAAGAGGTAAAAGTGAAGGTAGTCAAAAAGCTATTAGAGAAAACCACCATAGCCAACCATCTTTCTTTAAAGAAGATGAATTACAACTTGCCATTTTATGGACTTTAGGAGCGAAATATTATGAGTCAATTAGAAATGAAGAGTCTAGTTTAATTTATATACCAAAAAACAAAATGCACGTTGAACTTGGGTTATGCAATGAGTATTTCAATACACTGTTTAGAGATAGACATTACTACTGCAAATTAAATAATAATGATGTACGTGAAACAGTATTCGACTTATGGAAATTGAGAGTGGCATTTGATTTAAACAATAAATTTTCTAACATTGATGGAGATATGCAACACCATGTTATTACTGCGTTCAACCAACTACAACGTAAGAAGGTTTTAGAGTTTGCTTATTGGAAAGTATGGGGTGATGGAGTAAGAGAACAACTACTAACAGACGAGCAAATGAAAACTTTTTTAGATGTTAGAGAAATGACTTTAACATGGTGGAATGAAGAACATAGAAACAGAGTTTGTGAAACAGTTGGAGATGTTTATAAAACACTTCTTCCAAAAGAAATTAAAGAGTTTGAAAATAAATTCAAAGAAGCATTAAGCAAAACAGAACAACTTAGAGGACTTAAATACTATTTCTCATGCTATAAAACTATATTCTCTATTTCAACTATTAAACGTGAGCTAAAAAAACATGGGTATAATGTCGGTATTACTTCACAAGATTTCAACAATGCCTTCATTGAAAATATGGCAAATACAGTGATTAGAATTAATTCAAAATTTATTCAAAGACACGTTGAACGTATTAACAAGTTACGAGATTGTCAAATTGATAAGCAAAATGAATACGACAAAAAAATAACAGAATATTACGAACAATTAGAAAAACTTGATAGACGTGGATTTGGTAGACGTAAAGTAGAAAAACCAAAAGCTCCTAACACTGATATGGTAGAACAAGAAACATATGAAGAAGTGTTAGATATTTTATACTTAGGACTTAAATTATTAAGCGAGCTAAATGAAGAACAAGATGGAATTATGCAAGGTATTGAACATTGTATTAAAGTCAATAGCAACTAAGCTACCGTAAATGTATAAACAAAAATTTAAAAGAGAGAAGGATGATTGTTAATGGCTAAAGTGAAAGTTGAGATTAAAGACCTACCAATTTTAAATGTGAATGGAAAAAATTATTATGCATTCAACGTAGCATTACGTTACTTAAAACAAAATAATAAAAAGTTTAAAGGAATGACTCAGAAAAAATTTCGTGAACGTTACGGTGAAGATTCAATTTTCAAATTAACTGGATGCGGAAGTTGGATTTCAGTTGAATTATTTAACGAGCTTTCTCATAAATTAACAAAAGTCGTAGTTAAGACACTAGACCAAGAGATTAGCTCTAAAAAAGATGGGGCGAAACTAGGTGTTTTATTCTTTGTGAAGGACGAAGCAACTGCTAAGGCTCATCAAAAACTTGTAGAAGAAATTCCAACTAGAGCAATGGAGTCATTAGAGAAATTTGAAGCAGTTAGTTGTGATAGAGATGGTGAGAAATTGCTTAACGTATTAGATAAATTAATTGAGTCTTGTAAAGATTTTCACGCTCATGGATACACAAGTGTTCGACCTTATTTATATGAAAATTCTACTGGATTTCTAATTGGTAATGGTGTGCTTTTGCAAGTGACAGATTACACTTACGATTACACAACTTACACAGAAGAAGAAGCAAATGGTTGGCAAACAGAAAAGATTGGCAAGCTATGTCGTTTTAATGAAAATACTGATACTATGGAGGAGTTTATTCCATGCGATATTAACTTCACTGGAATGACCCCGAAAGAAGCTATTATTGAATGTTGGAAACAAGGTCTATTTATTGATGACTATGATTGGGTATATACACAACATTGTTCAGTTGATGTTACTCTTGGATATAGTGAATTATTAAGTATTCTTAGTGGAGAAAAGTTTGAATGTAAAAGTAGTAAAAGCAATAGATTAGTTGATTTAACAGACATTTTAAAACAAGAGGGTATTGAATAATAAAAAGATAAAAGGGATGATTGGAATGGCGAATATAAATAAAATTACCAATAAATTAAACAAGGAAGCAAAACAAGTAATTGAGAGTGTTGCTATTGAAAAAATTTCGTATTGTGAAGAGAAGGTTTTGAAACACTACATTGAAATGTTGCAACCATTACAACAAGTTGTTGATTTACTATACGCTCAACTAGAAAAAGATACGTTCACTAAATTAAACAGAGAAAGTTTTAACGAGATGATAAGAAAAAACTTTGATGTTAAACTAGCTTCTGTTCTAGTAGATTACAAAACTAATTGTAAAGAATTTGTTCTTAAAATTGGAAGAGAGGTAAATAACGATAAAGAACTTTACAACTTCTTAGACAGATACACCACTGAGCTGATACATCATGGAGCTAGTAAAAGACGTGTTGAAATGGAGATTATGAAAATTCAACACACATTTAATAGAAGATTACTGACACTATTAAATGAAGGGTTTTCTGATAATTTGGATAAAGAAATAGTCAATTATGCTGAATACTTAATGGACAGTATTGAATATTTTGCAGAGAATTACACTATTGATGAAACTACTGCCTTTATAGAAGAAGAGGTATTTGAAGTTAATGAGTGGGAGAAGAGAAAAATTACTGATAGAACAGAACTTGAAGAAATGGCTATTGCAAATGGATTCAAATTAAAGCGAATTAATGGAAGTCACCACATCTATGAAAACGCAGAAGGTAAAGTAACTGTTATTCCATTCCATAGCACAGATATTGGAATAGGTTTAAGTTGTGCAATTCAAAAACAAATTTTATTAGGTTAATTAAAGAAAGGATGATATTATATGACAACATTAAAATTAAATGGTGAAGAAATTAAAGTGGTTGAAGGAACAATTTGTAAAAATGAAGGTGGAGTGGTTTTAACTTTTAAAGCTGAGGATTTTTATGGTTTTGACGGTATGAGAATTAAAGGATATTTTGAAGCAACTATTGATGGTACATCTTTTGACTTTGAAGGTGTTGGAGCTATTTATAGGGAAGAAGATGGCGTGAGCATTACAGTTAGATATATGTAAATAAACAAACGAGAAAAAAGAGCTAGAAACCTAGCTCTTTTTATTATTTTAAAAAATTATGGATTTTGAGTTGGTGAAAACAGTTTTACTGCATATAATGAAAATGTAAAGGTGGTGTAACTTTGAACCACCATAGAAAGGGATTGATTAATAATGGCTATTAACTTTAAAACTATGAAAATTGACGGAAAATTTTTAGTAAACAACAATAACGATATTGTAATTACATATGAAGAAGCAGAGAAAAACTTAATGATTATTGGTTTGTCTAGAAGCCAAGTAATTGACTGGTGCTTAGAAGAAAGAGGAACAAACTATAATAAAATATTTGAAGAAGTCATTGAAATTAAAAAAGAAGGTAGCGGTAGAAAGAGAATTAATGAATTAGTATTTTTAAATGAAATTGTTCAAGTAGTAATTAACTCTAAGAAAGAGTTTGATGAAATTATTAAAGGATTTAAAATTAACGGTTTTGAATACAAATATTTAGCTTCAAAAGGTGATAGCAACATAAGATTCGTTAGAAGTGACCTATATGAGCTATTTACAGCTCGTCTGGACGCTAATAGAGACACTGGTGTAAAAATGTACTCTGCGAAATTAAATGCTTACAGAAGTCTTGCATTAAGCTCTAGTGATGTGGTTACTACTCCTAAGAAAGTAGTGGTTATGCCAGACTGTAACGTAAAGTTCCAAGCAGAATATTTATGGGTAGATGAAACTATTGAACATAGAAATGAGGAAGTAGAACGTTGTGTAAACGATGGTTGTTTCTTCATTAGTCCTAAACTTGCCAAACAATGGAGTGATGATTTAAACCACTCAGAAAAAATAATTTCTGCTTTCCAAATTCGCTTCCTATGGACAAAAGGTATTGTTTATACTGTTGATTTCCATTCTTGGTGTGCAGAACATGGTTGTGAATATGTAACTGACATTTGGGGTCAACAACATAGAATTGAAGATGTAGACCTAATTCTTGGAGAAAATATGGTTAAGTTGTGGTCTTCTTACAACTCTTGTGACGAATGGTTACAAAGTGCTAAAAAACATCACTATGACTGGCGAGTTAGTAAATACTCAAAACCAATTAAAATGAATAATTTAAACTACCAAGAATTACTTCCATTAAACCTCAGTAACGATGATGTAAGAGAATTGCTTACGCCTTCCGTAGAGCATATTAAACAAATTAGTGGAAACAATTATGAAACTATGCTCTTATATTTAAACGGTGTTACAAACATGAGTGGGCAATTAAAGCGTGACGAAATTGATAATTTTGCTTCTGCCTTAGCTATTGAGCCACGTTTAATGAATGACAAGTTTTTGTTAAGTACAGTTACTAATATGCTTAGTAAACGAAAAAATGGAATTAAACTTGGAGAACTTCAAGCTGATAATTTAAGTTCATACCAAATTATTGTTACAGACCCAATTCAGTTGTTAGAACATCTTATTGGAGTTGAGCCTAAAGGTGTTCTTGGAAAATATGAAATTTATAGTGCCAACCATGAAGAGGGAACAGTAGCAGTGGCTTCACGAGCTCCATTACTTGTTGCCAATAATTTGATTAAAATTACTACTAGAAAATATATGTCTAATTATAACAAATACTTTGAGTATTTACAAGATGTTTATTGTGTGGATGGATGTTCATTGATTAATGAAAGTTTGTGTGGGTTAAGATAATGGCTCACTTTAAACCTTGTGAACGTTACCAACGGTGTCTATTCAACGCTTAGGAACAATAGGAAATGATTGTTAGTGAATAGGCTAACTGGGAAACCTAAGTACCTAAAAGGTATATGGCAATCCAGTGCCAAGATTAGTTTAGGAAGTCCTAGAGAGGACTTGATACGATGGAAGAAGAAATTTGGAAGGAATTTTATTTTAATAACGCTCAATATTGGGCTAGCAATTTAGGAAGAATAAAAGGTAAAAGAGGTTTACTTACACAACATTTGCGTTATGATGGATACCCTATTGTAACATTAGGTGGTCGTGATGAGAATGGTAAACTTCTTAGAGAACAAAAAACGGTACATAGAATAATTGCTATGGTATTCTTACCTAACCCAAACAACTTGTCTGATGTAAACCATATTAATTTTGATAGAACAGATAATAGAGTTGAGAATTTAGAATGGATTAGCCATGCAGATAATGTTAAGCACTCATACAAACATGGTAAACATAAAGGTAGACAAGCTGGAGAGAAAAATAATAAAGCAAAATTAACAGAAGACCAAGTTATTGAAATAAGACGAAAGTACGACAGTGGAGAAATGACACAAAAGGAACTCGCAAAAGAATACAATGTTAGTTGGTCAACGATACACAACATCGTATTCAGATTAACATGGAAACACATTTAAAAAAAATAATAACTTCCTAAACTAATAAGGTCTAACGACTATGGGTGATGAATGTAACCCAGTACACTAGCTATTGGTACGCTAGTGGAAGTGCAAGGCTACCTATAAAGGTAGAAGATATAGTCTGTGCCATTGGAAACAATGGAGTAACACGTTGATTTCGATGGAGACACGATTCAACTTATTTCAACAGATGTTATGGTTCGTAATGTCAAAGACTTATTACCAATTAAATGTGCCGGAATTAATGGACAAAAAGT
>CALUUV010000166.1 GCA_944324055.1 Candidatus Gastranaerophilales bacterium
AATTGTATCTCTTACTTCTTATCCGGCAAGAATCCCTTATATCAAATACACTCTCTATACTCTTTTGATGCAAAGTTGCAAACCCAATCAAATATTGCTGTGGCTAAGTAAAGAAGAATTTCCTAATAAAGAAAAAGATTTGCCGCAAGAATTATTGGAATTTGTAAAAAAAAGGATTGGAGATTAAATGGTGTGATCAAAATCTTTATTCTTATAAGAAATTAATTCCTAGTTTAAAAGAATTTTCCAATAGTATCATTGTTACTGCTGATGATGATATATTGTATCCAAAAGATTGGCTAGAGAAGTTATATAGGGCATATAAAAAAGATCCCAATTTTATTCACTGTCATAGGGCGCATAGAATAACTTTCGATAAACAAAATCATGTGAAGCCTTACATGGAGTGGGAACATTTAATAGAAAATAAAAGCACTGTGCCTTCTTTTTTAAATTTCCAAACAGGAGCAGGAGGTGTTCTTTACCCTAAGAATTGTTTTTTTGAAGATATTTTAAGAGAGGATAAATTTATGCAATTATCACCCAGGGCAGATGATATTTGGTTTTGGGCTATGGCTCTTTTAAAAGGAACAAAAATAAATGTAGTAGAAAATAATGTCAATAAAATACAATCAAGTTTTATAGATTTTGATGAGGTGGGGCATTTATTCTCTGAAAATGAAAAGAATAATGATTTGCAACTGAATGCAGTTTTTGAAAGCTATCCAGAATTAAAAGAAAGAGTTGTATTTAATTCTAGTGAATATTGGGAGATTCGCTATAAAAAATCAGAAGTCACAAAAAATCAGAGAAGGGGCAAAATTGGTCCTTCAGGAGCGGGAAGCTATAATAATCTAGCAGAATTCAAAGCAGAAATACTTAATAAATTTGTGAGCGAAAATAACATTATAGATGTTATAGAATGGGGTAGTGGCGATGGGAATCAATTGTCGTTGGCTCAATATCCGCATTATATTGGAATTGATGTTTCTCAAACTGCTATTGATGGACTTAAGATAAAATTTGCAGATGATAAAACAAAAGAATTTTATGAAATCAATGAATATTTTAAGCAAGAGAGAAAGAAAGCAGATCTGAGTATTTCTTTAGATGTAATTTACCATTTAATTGATGATGGTATCTTTGATCAATATATGCAAAATCTTTTTGAAAGTGCTAGTAAATTTGTAGTTATCTATTCTTCTAATAAGGAAGAATTTTTGGCGCAACATGTCAAACATCGAAAATTCAGTGATTGGGTTTTGAAGAATGTAAAGGGATGGAGATTGATGCAAGTCATCCCTAATCGCTATCCTTATGATGAAAATAATCCAGATTTTACATCTTTTGCTGATTTTTATATTTACACAAAGGAAGATAAATGACGCTAAAGCAAAAGAATATACGCTATAGAAATGAATTATTGGTTAAAGATAAATATTATTTAGGTGGTTTGTTGGTTGTAAAAAAGACATTCAAATATGTAAAAGATAACTTGAAATTTAAATTGTATGTCTTTGGGATTCCATTGTGGAGTAGTTATGTAAAACCACAAAATTTTTTTAGACTTTCAAAGGCATATAATATGAAGGGGGGAGGTAGATATTTAGACTGTTCTCATTATATGACACAAGATATTGCTAGAGCGTTAAATGAAGATAGAGAAGTGGTCAATAAGATTAAAATGTTGTGTGAAGATTTAGATCGTGAAAGTATTGAACAAGTAAATCAAATTATTGCAAGACTTAAGCTGTCATATTATTTGAAAGATAAAAAATGGTTTAATTTGATAAATAGAGAAAGAGAAGAGTTGGAAAAAATTAAACAAGAGTTTTATCCCAATATCATTCAATTTGGTTCTATTTGGTTCTATAATGGTTGGTTTTTGCCCATTAATGCTTTTGAGGTGAGTGTATTTTGGCACAAGCACGGCTTACATAAGATAGAAAATTGGGGTAAGATAAGAGAAAAAAATATTATTGATGTAGGTGGTTTTGTGGGAGATAGTGCGATTTTGCTACAAGAATATACTGATAAGAAAGTCTATTCTTTTGAAGCAGTTAAGAATAATTATGAATTAATGCTAAAGACTATAGAATTAAATAGTGCTTCTAAAGTTGTTCCAGTCAAAAAAGCATTAGGCTCCAAAAAAGAAAAATTAAAAATCTCCATTAATGATAGCGGTTCAAGTATTCAAT
This sequence comes from Candidatus Gastranaerophilales bacterium, assembly GCA_944324055.1. Lineage (GTDB taxonomy): Bacteria > Cyanobacteriota > Vampirovibrionia > Gastranaerophilales > Gastranaerophilaceae > UMGS1585. Next base: position 2,199 of record CALUUV010000166.1, read on the forward strand.
TTAATATGGGTACCGGTGATATAGAAGAGGTGGAAGTTATAACCTTGGATGAGTTTGTTCGAGAAAATGATATAGAAGTTGGTTTTATTAAAGTTGATATTGAAGGCTTTGAGATGGAATTTTTAAGAGGTGCTTTGCAGGTGATAAAAGAACAAAAACCAGCAATGCTTATTAGTATTTATCATCAAGCTGGTGATTTTTTTGGAATCAAGCCTTTTATTGAGCATTTAAACTTAGGTTATAAATTTAAAATTTACAAACCAATTGATCATAGTGTTGCAGGAGAAATTGCGCTTTTTTGTGAAGTAAGATAGCAAGGAGCTATTTAAGCTTTGATTTCTCTTCATTCCGCTATCGCGCACGCTCTTGTTTCGCGTATCACGCTTACCTTGACTTCACCAGGGTATTGCACGCTTGCTTCTATGTCTTTGGCGATTTC
>CALUUV010000167.1 GCA_944324055.1 Candidatus Gastranaerophilales bacterium
AGTACATTGACGTTACAGGTCAGAATAAAATCATTGGATTCAGAACCATATCCGTTGTTTGTGGCTATTTGCAGCAGTTTTTGCTGGAGTGTGGGATATAACCTTTCCGGCACATCTAATCCAGAAGGTAGCACTGGGGTTATTCCAATGTTCCGTTCTTGTGCACGCAATGATGTTACGATAAGACAGCAGAAAATGAACCAAAATATTCTTTTCATGATTATTTGTTTTTATTTTTCACCAACAATTAATTGGGCAAATCCTAATCCGCGTGTCGCTAATTTGGACTCAACTCCGTATTGGTCGCGCAGGTGTTTCTGTAAACCGCGGAGCCACGCGCGAGCATCTATAGCACGTTCTTTTTCATTGAACAATGGAATCATTACTTGCTCAAATGACATGAAATTTTCAGTGGCGTCAGTCAGGTTATAACGTCCTCCAACTGTATTGTCACTAATCCAATTTTCGATTATTTCGGTTAATTCCATGCCGTCAAATTCGCTTTCCAGCCCATATTCCAAGCTATCCCATGCACGAATCATGATGCTGACCTCTCTACCGTTTTCAAATAAACCGTTGAAGTAGTTCTGCAATTGGTAGTTGAAATTGTCCATATGCTGTAAAACAGCTTCTTCAAGCAAAACCGGTAATTCGGCACTAAAAGAGGGTGCGCCAGTACCTGACGCCCCTGCTATTTGTAGGCCTGTATATGCATCTAAGCCTTGTAGATTATATGTGATGGAATGTTTCGGGCCAACAGTATTGATGGTCCATGTCAGTTGCATCCAAATGTCGGCTTTTGCACTGCGTTTTAATCTGTCAATTGGACTTTCCTTTATCATACTGCCATTATGGCTTGTATAGAGAGATGTTTCTGCTTCAGTCACTTCAAGTGATTTTAGAGCGCTCTCCAGGTTTTTTAGCGGAAATCCTCTTTCTGCCATTAACTCATTGATTTTACTGATGACCAATAATAAATCGGCATTTTCTTGAAGCGCTTTTTTGTAATCAGGAAATCGGCTTATGTCTCCATTTTCATCGATTTCCTGCATGTAGCCGTTTTGGTTACACCATAAATCACTGGGAACGACCATTATTATTGGTTTTTTTGCTTGTGAGAAAGCATTTCCAGACAAGCATACGAGGGCAAGACAGATAAATAGAAACTTCTTCATGGTGCAATTGTTTTAAAAACCAGCATTTAGAGCCTTGATTATACCAGCATTTTCCAATTCTTTTCTCAAATCATCTTTTCTAACAGTGACAATAATGCCAACTTTGTACATTTTCTTTGATATTTTAATCAGATCGTTGGGATTTGGGATTCCGTTGTTGACCAACGATACATATCGCATATATGGTCCTCCATCTTTGAAAAATTCGTCAAAATAGGCTTTGTTGTCTAACTCCGTTTGTAAGTCAGGTACCAAAGGATGTTGTGCAGGAATGCGGCTGCCATCAGTAGAAGCACCGTAACCCTTGAATAAGATGCCATGGACTGCATTTTTTGCTGCTTGTTTTGAAGCTAGTTCTACATTTTTGGCGTAACTCCATACTTTTACAATGCATGAACCTTGTTTTGCTTGCCCTAAGGCAGGCTCTATTTCATATTCCCACTGTGAGGTTGCAATGTCTTGTTTGCTTTTTTTCTTAGCAGACGCATCAATCGTAAAAAGCAATAGTGTTGAGATGATTAATAATAAACTGTTTGTTTTCATATGGTACACTTATTTCTTTTGTTCTTTTTCTTTTTTCTTTGCTGCTTTGGCTATTTTGGCTTTTTCTTGTTTTGCATCAAATTCACCCTCAAATAGCAACATACCTGGCATTAAATTTTTAGTACCTTTCAAAAGGGTAGCAGTTAATGGGCGTCCGCCATTGTTTTTTAGCTCTTCTTCAGAAACCATATAACGGTTGTCCCAAATTTCGTTTTTGTCAGGTTTTAATGTTCCTACTTGTTTGTAGTATGTTTGTCCGTCTTCGCTTACTTGCTTTTCGAGTACTACAAATTTGCTTTTAGGAGTGATACCTTCTTTTGTGCCTATATATGCTCTGTATCCGATGAACTTGTCCTTGTCATTGTAAGCGATTTCACATATTGGTGTTTTTACTTGGAAGACAGGGTATTTCTTTTGTAAGTTAACAATGTTTTTGTCCAACGTACGGGTGCAAGTTACTAACATCTGCTCGCTTTGACTTTTTTGCGAATACATGGTGCCTTTGTCTGTGTATTGCTCGTATTTTCCAATATATTTCATTTGGAATGTTGTGGTATCTGCTAAAAATGCAGAGATTTTTTCTGGTTCATTGATTGTGTAATAGTTGTTGTAGAAAGTGTTTGCAATGGAATCATTCCATTCTAATTGGAAAAGATAAGAATTGATGCGTACAACGAATCCGCTAATGTTGAGCATATCTGTGATGTCTCCCAACATTCCTGCTGCTGTGTTGACTAATCCACCAGTTGCAGATAAAAGTCCTCCAACCGAACTGCCAAGATCGCCAAATAACCCAAGTACTGCACGTTCTTTGTGATCAACATATGATATGTCGTTTATAAGAATAAAGGTTTTTCCTATAAGCTCTTCACCTGCGTCAGCCAACATGGCTTGCCCGCGGGTGGTGTTCATGGCATTTTGTGCGTCTAGAACTGTTGCGTCATATAATCCTCTTTCTGCAATCAGTTTTGTGTCAAATCCATTCCCATTGAAACAGAACCATTTGGCAACTAATTCTTTTGCAATCTGATTTTGACGGAGGTACTCAATAATTTCATTGGATAAGTCTGCTTTACGGTCGGCATGTGGTGTTCCTTCTAAAAATTGTATTTTTATGTCGTGATTATCATATTTGTCAGGGAATGGCATCGATTGTACAGCTTGTCGGATTT
>CALUUV010000168.1 GCA_944324055.1 Candidatus Gastranaerophilales bacterium
TGAAGTACATGCATTTTTAATTTTTTATTGGTTAAAAGGAGGTCGTAATATGTATTACAATGTTTTAGAACTAAAAGATATTATTCAAAATGAAACAGAAAAATTTGAAAAGAAAGTTTTATTGCAAAACGGAGATTCCTGTCTTACTGCAATTGCTCTTAAAAAAGATGAAATGATTGATACTCATTCTTCTGTTTGCGATGCCTGTGTTTACGTTTTTGACGGAGAAGCCGAATTCCATTTTGCGGCAGAAAAATTTAAAGTAAAAAAAGGCGAAATACTTATGTTCAAGAAAGAGGAAGATCATAAAGTTTTAGCTCTTAAAGACACAAAGTTCCTTCTGATAAAGATTTAGGCAGAGGGAAGTTAACTTTTATTTTATTAGTTTTAAACTTAGATAAATCAAGAACTATTCTGCCCTTAGACTGGAGTTGAATAGTTCTTTTAAAATCCAGAATATATTTTTTATCAATTTTATTACGATCAAAGATTCCGTCATTTGCAAGTTCAATCAACTTATCAATGTATTTCTGGCAATTTTCAGGTGTGTGCGGAAGTCTTTTTATCTGAGTAACAAAATCAATATTTCCCCTTTCACTGTTTTCTCTGTTACAGGCTCCGCCAAAGTTTTTCATTGAGTCCGGTCCTCCGCATGAACGCGGAAGAATATGTTCAACCGATGCCGTAGAAGGCCAAAGAAGCCTGTATGCGATTTTATTTGAACTCTCACCTGCAGCTTTTAGAATATATGCTGATAAATTTTCTTTAGATGTAGGAAGTTTTTGCGCTATATTAATTAACCGTTCTTCAAGTTCCGGTTTATTTAAACCTTTTAAAAGTTTCGCGAGGTCGTATATAAATGATTTTCTGCTGAAAGGCATTGAAATATTTTCACCATTTAATCTTTGTTTTGCTGTATTCAAAAGTTCTTCAATTGTATCACTATCTCTTAGTGGAGAAGATTTCTTTATATTTTCCAGATTATTTATTATCTCTTTGTACTGCTCGATATTGTCCGGAGTAAGCTTTTTAGGAAGCTTTTCCGCCTCTGCTACAAGTCTGAGAATTGATTTACTTCCCTTACCTCCCCTGTTAACCATATACTCTTTAATTTTACCGAGCTTATATTTAAATTCAGTAGAATTAAACGGAAGAACTATTGGTCTGTCTTGAAGTTTTTGATTAGTTTTCATCATAAATTGAATAAACTTGTAATGATAATCCGAAGGAAGCTTTTGAGCTGCCTGTAAAAGCTCTTTAAATATTGGAGCCTGTTTTTTTCTCAATTTTTTTTGATATTTAGGAGCTATTACTTGAAAAATTTCAGCAATAGATTTATCGGGATAAATTAAAGATTGTTCGTTTAAAATATTAAATGCCCGCTTTTCCATGCCGGAAAGACTTTCTTTATATGGTTCAAGATACTTTAAAGATTCAATTGCAGGTGCATGCAGTTTTCTTGAATCAAAAAGGCCTGATATCGATTTAGGATCAATCATCTTTTTACCGGTATACATACAGGGAAGCCCATATTGGAACAAAATTCTTAAAGGTTTGGAATTCGCAATAGCACCGAAAGAAGGGTTATAATTAACCAGATCCGTATAATAATACATTTTATCTTGAGCCGGAGTGGATATTTTCGGAACATCTTTTTCCGGTCTGTTGTACCGGTATGGATTATTTAAACTGCAAGCTATACCTATAGCTTCTATTTTCATAATACCCCTTATCTGCAATTATCATATCAGATTTTAAGAATTCTGAAAAGCTGTTATTATGTTTGGTCTTTAAAACTCTTATCAGCCAGATTGCCCCAGTAGCCGCCGATAATATTGCCATACAAAACCTCAAGCATTTTAGTTATTTTAATAATTCTTTTATCATCTTTGCTGTATTGACCGGCTATTTTGCAAGCCAGTCTGTTAATGCAATGTGAACAATTATAGTTAGCTTTCCGGCACTCTTTTTGTTGCCTAGATATAAACCCATTCTTTTTAAGCCAAATTTTCCTGGCTAAAATTTTATTCTTCCATATTTCACTCATTGGAATAGCATAATTATCCATATATCTGGCAAACTCCACTCTAAAAGTCTCTTCATTTATCACAATTAAGCAGGTTCTGTTTATAGTCCCATTACTGCTCATATTTTTAGGACAGGGCAGCGGCATCTTGTCCAGCTTTACAACAGTACTTATATCAAAATCCCAGCTTCCCCGTTTATAATCTCTGAGCATTTTGTCATAGTAATATTTATAGTCAATATTTTTATACATTGACTGCACAACATGTCTGAGTGAACTTACCATATTGCTCCTCTCCTCTGATTTTATTTTTATACAATATATTGATTGGATATATAATTTTAACAACTTTTGAATATTTGTGCAATCAATATTTTGTTGTAAATTTTAAAGCCGGATAAGAAAAATGAAATTATTTGCAAAAAAGAAAAAATTAAAATAAAATAGATATGCGGGGTGAAAGTTGGATCATTATATTAAATCATTACCATATGAATTAGAATTAACATCAAGGGTTTTGCATGAGGCTGCACGATGTTTTTTTGAACAGAATAATTATTCTATATCGCAAGAAGAATTTATAATTTTGGACTGTTTGTATATGTACCCTGATATTATACAAATAGAACTTGCCAAGCTTATATTGAAAGGAAGAGCTCATACAGGTAAGTTTTTGAAATCACTTGAGAGTAAAAAACTTATAGAAC
>CALUUV010000169.1 GCA_944324055.1 Candidatus Gastranaerophilales bacterium
ACTCATAAACCGACTTTTTAATATGTTCTTTTCTTTTATATAACCCCAATCTTATTATACGTTCTAGGATTAATTACTTCCTCTGGTCTCTTTTTTTATTCTTCAACGAACCTTTTTCCTATAAGGCGAAGAAAGGATTATTAATTTGTACTGAATTATAATCTCCTCATATTAGTTAAAATAATTAAAGTTGTACAACGAAGTAGTTGAATTTTATTAGGCGACTATCACTACTCAATTCCGCCGCTATTTCTTGCGACCAGTATAGCTTACTGCGTCTTATTCGAGTCTTTGAACGCTTTATTTATCCTCGACGCTGCATGACGTACCCAGCTAACGAAAAGTTATTTAATTTATTTCCTTAATCATAAGGCGAGTCCACATATCTCGTTCTTCTTTTAGAGGAGGCTCTTTTTTGATGAGCAATCAATAAATTCTACATAGAACACTTATAAACTATGGAAAGTTTTTTATCGTTTGAAACTTACAAATTACGGCAGTTTATTATAATAAAATTCTGCTAAATCTACAACTTATTGACGATGCTAGTTGACAAAGCATACCTACACTAATTAAGGTTAGAGGTATAACCTAATGGAGCACTAAGTCAGATTCGAACTGACAACCTGAACATTACAAGGGTCCTGCTCTACCTGTTGGAGCTATTAGTGCATATAAGGGGTTCTCTTATTAAAGTGCTTACCCCCAAAAGCACATATCTGGAAATCGGGATTTCTTTTATAAGCTACCCTCGCTTACAAATTAATATCAGAAATTAAGCGTGCTATTCATATTGATCAGATATGTTAAGAAATTATCTGATATTAATTCTAGCTAATTATAATGCAAGCCTACTGCAGTAAATTTCGTTTTGGTTATAATTTACAAAGTAACCCGATAGTATTCGTATGTCTGTATTTCTATCGACCCTAGACGGATATATTCGATTCTTATTTTTACGCTTTCTTAAAAATAAGGGGATCTAAGGGTATGTTTTAATCTCATCCATTGGTCTCGGGGTTGACCATTATTATATCCCCGACTCATCCTTTCCTTTAGCTTATTTTGCTAAAGTACTTATAAAATAAATAAATCATTCGTTTCTTATCGTAAAACGACCACGCATATTTTTATGTACAAAAATACGAATGACGACGGATTTTAACCGTAAGACTGTACATCGTCTTAATTGGTGCGAGTAACCAGACTCGAACTGGTACGGGTAACACCCGAGGGATTTTCTTACTACTCTATGTTTCCATAGCCACATTTCTGTGTTGTAGTCTGGACTATGTCTTTACCATATCTAATGACTTAGGTATCACGTATATAGTCTCTACACATTTATAGGTACAGTACCTAACTTAGCTCGGCGTTCTCGTGGTATTCGCCGAATTAGCGTGATCCACTTATAAAGTTTCCAATATAAGGCTCTTATTAACCCACGACAAAAGTCCCTTGTGTCTGCCTATTCCACCATACTCGCATATTAAATTATTTCTTTTTTAACCTTTTTACATATATATTATATCATAAATTTTATTAAAAATCAAATTATAATTTTTAATTATTTATACTATCTATAATATCTTCTATGCTTTTTAATGCTTCTTCTACTTTATACTTCTGAATAAAATCAATAGAAGAAGATAAAAAATCATGATTTTCTTTTTTATAATAAGTTCCATCCTGAACCATTTTTTCAAATTTAAGATAAATATATAGTTTTTTTGCTTCAGATAGTATTATATCTTTATTCATAATATTTCTCCTTAACCTTTTTACATATATATTATATCATAAATTTTATTGAAAATCAAATTTATAACTAAAATTTATTTATTTCTTTTTTCTATAGCTAATCTATGAATAGATTTTATTTTATTTAGAACACCAGAATTAACTATTTTTTTCAAGGGAATTGGATAATAATTAATATGTTCTGCACAAATATTGATATGATTATTATCTAAACAATATGATAAAGAATGATCATGTCCGTGTATATTCAACATGAAAGATATATCTATTGGTTCATGAGAAAGTATAATTTTTTCACTTATAACTAGCGGACCTTCATATACTTCATCAAATAAATATTTATTATTGAATAAATCTTTTTTATAATGAGAAGAACCTTTATCGTGGTTTCCCATAATTAATATTTTATAACCACGAATTTTTTTAACATACTCAATATTACCTATATCTCCTAGAAAAATTATAGTATCATTTTTTCCTATTTTAGAATTTATTCTTTTAACTTGTTCTTCATCTGGTATATAATTTTTTCTAAATTTTTTAGTGTCATCATCCCCAAAATGAGGATCAGAATATAAAAATATTTGACCACCTCTATACCAATGTTTAAAACACTCATATAAATTTTTATACATAACATTCTCCTTTAAATGGTACGGGAAATCGGACTCGAACCGATACGCATAAAGCGGCAGCTTCTAAGGCTACTGTGTCTTCCATTTCACCACTCCCGCATATTATTGGTGCTCGAAACAAGAGTCGAACTTGTACAATACGGTTTAGAGGACCGTTGCTCTATCCATTAAGCTATTCGAGCATATTGGTGTTCCCGCAAGGAATTGACCCTTGAACTAGGAGTTCGTAGCTCCTTATGATATCCATTTCACCACAGAAACAAAAAAGGCGAGTTGATTAAAAATCAGCCCGCCGCAACAAAAAGGAAGTAAAAAACTAATACCTATTCGGCAAGCCTGAATTTTTGGGTGCAAAAGTCAGCAATAAATTTGTATTTATTGTTAAAGTAATAATACTAACTCGTTGCATAATCATTTCCTCCAAAAATTCTTTTGTTTTATTTTGTATTTATATTATATCAGAAATTCTATAAAAAGTCAAATTTTAGTTGTCTATTTTTTCTAAAAATTTTGAGTATTCTTCATCCGTTAATCCTACTAATTGCGGCATAAAATTCTTGAAATCTAAATCTTTTCTTCTGAAAGCTTTTGAAATTTTATACTGAGAAATATTAAAATACATTTTTCTAATTTTTTCTTTATCTACCAATAGATAATCTAGAATTTGTATATATATTTGATCCTGTTCTGAAAAACCTTCTGTTGGCAAATCTTTACACTCTAAAAAAGTATCTACTACATATTTACGCAACATTTGTTCTTCATTTATATTATCAATACTTGGAATGTAATCTTTTTTTGGATTGCAATATTTAGATATACTAGATTGAGTATATCCTGTTATAATCTGAATTAATTTTTGTCTATATCCGTGTTTATATAATCACAAAATTAAACTAGCATTAATCATATATTATATCCTCAAATAAAATTCCAAGTCCTTTTTCTTTAAGTTTTTGTAATAATTCAATAGCTAACTTTCTTATTGCGGGGTGAGCATATTTAGTACAACGCAATTTAAAGAAATTCCGCAACTCCCTTATATTCATAGTACATACTAAATCTGTTTTCAAACTATTTGGTAAAACCGCTCTTGCAATATCTGGTGTAGCACCATTTCTAATCATAGTAAAATATGATAATTCTGCAGTTTCTAATGCTTTTTTATAAGCAAAGTATATTGATATTTTATCATACTCTTCTTGAGTAGTATCACAAGATGGTTTCAAAATTAAACTTTGGTATTCATCAAACCACTCAGGTTTGATATAAGTAATTTCACTACCAAATTTACCCTTTGTGTAATTACAATATCTACTACTTTCTTGGGAATAAGAAGCCAATCTATGTCTGACCCATTCATGGCTGACTCCTCTATCACAAATAACTCTATATGTTATAGAAACATGCTCTAATGGGCTTTCATGACCTCTATTAATACAACTTTTAATTAATTTCTCAGCACTGCCATCTTCAATTAAATTTTCGCTTTTATAACAATTACGCAATGCTAATTCAATCTTTTTTAAGATTAAATCAGAATTTATATCGTCAATTATTTCTACACTACTATCTATGAAATTCATTATGCTTCCTCATGTACAATAGTTACTTCCGCAAGATAAAACAAATCTATAATTTCACCTTTTGACTTTTTAGTTTTTTCTGTAATAACTGATTTCTTTACTGTATTTTGCTTCTTTATTGTTTCTACAAGTTGTGTTGCTTCATCTTCAGACTCACATCTGAAAGTTTTAACTTCTTTTATAAGTATCATTGTGTTCTCCTTTATTTAGTTTCTTCGTATTCTTTAATTTCTTTAAGCAACTTTTTTCTTTGCTTATCTTCTATTCTTTTTTCTCCTATACTTTTGTGTTGAGAAGGATTTTTCTTTCTCCATTTTTTATCAATATGCGGTTTCATATATATTTCTCCTTTTTATTATATATATATATTATACCATAAAATTGTAAAAAATGCAAATTTTAGTTATCAAATTCGGATACATTTACCGCTCTATCATCGATATAAATATCTGCCGCAATTTTTCTACAATCTCCCCATTTATTTATTAGTTCTCTACAATTTTCATTGATATAATCAAAGTTTAAACCTTGTTTTTCGCACCAATCAATCGCTTCTTGTAACTTTTCTCCTTGACGACAAGTATTTAGTATAATAATAGCGTTGTTGCGAAATTCTTTTTTAGTATCCCTTAAAAAATTGATAAGAGAAAAATTAGGTTCGCCTATATCAAAAAAATTCCCGCCGCAATATAAAGTATGATCAAAGTCCACTGCTATAACAATTTTATCTTTAAGCAATCTTTTCTTCTTTAATATCATTATTAATCCTCCACAACTAGGATATTTACTTTATGAGTCAATACGGTACAAGTATCTAAAAAACATACATTATGTTCTTTATCATAAAAAATATCATTACTTTTAATACCTATTAAATTCCAAAAGTCTGAAGTTGTCCAATGACCCGCTACCATCATTTTATTCATAGGTTTAAATTGCTTTACTAAATCTTTATATTTGTTTAATGAGTGAGACCAAGTTGCATCTTCCCAACATTCGTCTTCTTTTGCAACCCAACCATGAACAAAAATAAAATGTTCAGTTTCATAATACCAAGGCATTTGTTTAATCCAATATTCCAAATTTAATTTTCTTACTTTATTTATTGCTTCGGGATTATAAACGGCATCTTCAAGCGAACAATTTGCAAAAGACTTAATAGTTAAATGCTCTCCATTGAGTATATCAGTTCTATAGAAAAACCCTCTTTGAAGTATTCTTAACAATATAGTTTCATGGTTACCTCTTATACATATAGGTTTATTAATATGTTCTTCTGAAGTTAAATAATGCCAAATTCCAGCACTTCCAAGATCCCGCTCTGCTCTTCCAAAATTGTCGCCAAGAGAAATAATTTGATGGTTCTTATTATTGCAATCATATCCGCTATTTTTTATTGCTTTCATTAAAGAACTATAATCTCCGTGCACATCTCCAAAAACAAAATATTTCATATTTTTATCATCCTAAAAAGTATTTTAATGTCTTCTAAACGGTTTTATATTTTTTTCTGCTACTGTATTTCTTCAATATTAACTACAACATTATCATTGAAATCTGCCGCATTTATATCAGGCTGAATCATATTGAATAAGTCTATACATATTTCATTAAAACTATCTAATACATATTTTTCGAAGATATGTTTAATATCTCTTTTTTCTTCTGTTTCAATAATTTGATAAACAACAGTATCAGGATAATCTTCATTATAAAATTTAATCTTGTAACTCATTATTCTTTTCCTCCTTATTACTTTCTTGCTCATTTTCTTTTAATTCTTGCAAACCTTCGTTGATAATTTGTATATAAGTTTGAGCCAAACATTTATAAGCTTCAAATAAAGTTAATCTCATTACAATATTATTCTCCTTTTCTTTTCTACACTTATATTATATCAAAAAATTAATAAAAAATCAAATTTTTCAAAAAAAGAAGGTGTAACATTAGTTACACCTTTTATTAAGTTTTCTCCAACAATAACCATATTTATCAGGCTCTCCTGTGTGAATACATTTAGAAATAACATTTCTACTATAATTTAATTCCTTTGCAGCTTCGGTTATTGTCTTAAATTGATTAATAATTTCATTATTATATGGATTATATTGTTCTATATAACTAAAATTAAGTTCGCCGCATTGATTAGGATTATCTTCTTTATAAAAGAAAGTATAATATTTTCTATTATATAATAATCCAAATAAAATTAAATTGTTTAATTTCGTTGTAGAAATATTTAATTCTATTGATGCGGATTTAAGACTATAAAATATTCTTTCAATAGCTCCATTAAAAGCATTTATTTCGATTACAGGTTTATTCATTAATTTTTTTCCACACCATATCTATTAATTCAATTTTCTCTTTAAGTTTATTATATACATCTGTAATACAATCTCTACAATACCAACCTTGTCTTGAACTGTAAATACATAATACATCTTTTTCCCCGCATTTATCACAAATTCAAATAGACATTTTAGGCATATCTTCAATAGCATTTAGTTGGCTAGTAATTCTTTTAGCTTTTTCTAAATCTTTTATTTTTTCCATTTCTGTTCCCTCTTGTTTTCTTTCTACAAGTATATTATAACATAAATTTTATAAAAAGTCAAATTCTTTTTATAATATAAAAAAAAGACGGTATTACTACCGTCCTTTAATTAGTCTTCAAAGAGGTTTACTTCTACTTCCTCTTTTGCAACTTTTGCCTTAGACTTAGAAACAACCTTATGTTCCAAATCTTTAGCTGACAACGATACTGCAAGTCTTGTGTAATACACATCTTCAGTAGACTCATCGATAACTGTCTTGATAGCAATATCACCGTTTGCTGCCTTTGTTACTTCAAAACCTTCATCAGACAAGATTTTCATAATCTTATCAAACATTTGCGAACGGATAGCATTTGCTACCTTAACACTTCTCTTGCCATTTTCGTTTACGATTGCTACTTCTTTTACTTCAAACATACTTTTTTTCTCCTTTTTATTTATTACATATATATTATATATTATTTTTGTCTTTTTTTCAAGTTTTTGTTTCAAAAAGATTTTGTAAAAAATTTATTTTTTTCTTCCTTAACCTTTTTACATGTATATTATATCATATTTTTGCTTTATTCGCAAATTATAACCTTGGTAAAATCTTTTTCATCCGAAAGTTCTGAACCAAATTCATCAAACAAATCTTCTTGATTGAAATCAAATAAATCTATGTGTTTAACAAATTTGTTTAACTTCTTTTTCATTCTGTATAATTTTAATTTATTAAAACTATCTATAAAAATCATTACAGAAAAATCTAATCTAATAAACAAAAAGCAATTTTTCATAATCGGAAACAAATATCCTTTCTGTTCATTCTTCTCGTTAATTATTCTAGTAGCTGGAATACATTTTTCTTCAATTAATTCTTTATATTTTACTTTAACTTTAATATCTGGTTCCATAAAAATACTTCTTAGTTTAATCATATTATACTCCTTTTAAGAACTTCTTTAATTTTTCTTTATACTCACTAGATATATCAAAGAAATGTCCGTTAAGATTTTTAGTTTCTATTGCATTTAATATTTCTGCCGCAGTTAAATTCATTTTAATTAATCCCGCTACTTCAGCTATATCATTAGCTTTAACTAATCCTTTATCAGTTTCTATTATTAGATTGTATTCTTCCGCATCATTATATTGCATTTTTCTAATATCTTCTTTAGAATAGAGTTGCGGCAGTATTTTATATAGCATACTTTTTACGCCTAAAGACTCTTCATATGCTTCTTCTCTTAATTTTTTTATTTCTTCGTTCATTTCTAATAATATTATATCATTATTTTCTTTTGGTTTCAAATTATAACTTCTTTCAGATTTAGTTAAATTGGAATTTATAACTTTCGGTTCTACAATTTCTAAAGTATAACCAGTAGGACATTCTTCATTTGCAGAATATCACTTATAATTATAACAAAGAATATTTTTATCTATTGATTTACTAATATTATTAATAATAGTTTTTGTAGTATGTTTTACTCCTTGACTTTGTAGAAATTTAGATGCTTCAGTATAACTACGAAAATAATGTTCGTCAGCATAGCAACCTTTACTCATTTTTATCCTCTGTAACAAATCCTATTTTTGCCGTTGGTTTATTTTCTTCTTCTTGTTCTTCTTCTGTTACTATTTCGTATGGAGTAATAATAAATCTAAAAGCTCCGCTATCTAATCCGTGCACTTTCAAATTCCAATCACGGAATATTTGATATAACGACAATTTAGTTGAATCATCTACTGGTATCAGCAAATCAATAAAAGCATTACCATTTTTAGCGGACTTCTTTACCATTTTATAAGCTCTTCTCGCTATTTTAATAACCTTATTCATATAAAGTATTTCTATTTTATTTTGTTTTATCATCATACTCCTCCATATCTATTACGAGTATATTAGTATGTATTGAATCAAACATTTCCGCATCATGCTCACTAAATAGGATTTTTATTTCTTTTTCAGGCTCTAATTCCGCAATACTACCTTTTAAAGCGTATTGTCTCATTTTTCCATTATCAAAAGAAATTGGTTTGCCTTCCAAATCTAAAGCTTCAAAAAACTCAAGAGCAGAAATTTCTCTAGACAATTCTTTAAGCTCATTCGCCGCAATAATTTTCAAAGCAGTAGGACTGCAAGAAAATTGATATAGTATATCGTGTATTCTATCTATATCTTTTTGTTTAGCTTTTATTCTATCTATGAATTTTCCATTATAACATATAATATAATCCATTTTATAAATACTCCTTTTGTTTATATATAAATTAGTATAGAGTCTAATATTCTCTATTACAAAATAACTTTTATTTATTAATATCTAAATTAAACTTCTCTTTCTATCTTTACTACATATATATTATATCACATATTTCTTTACAAATCAAATTTTAACTCAACAAAATTTGTTAAAATCTACTAAAATGCCTAAAATAAGCATAAATGAAAAAAGTGCAAAATTGAAAATAATAATGGAATTGAGTAAAATATTTATATAGAAGCGGCAGCTAACGTATTCAAATCACTTCCACCGTGATAGCTATGAAAATCATAGCTTAAAATAAACTAAAAAAACCTAAAAATATAAACCCTCGAGCTCTAGAACGAAGTTCGACGAGCGAGCAGTGTCATGAGGCAAAAAAGCTATAAAGCTAAAAAGCCTTATAGCTATCATCAGAGCTATCTAAAATTTCGGTATCGGAAAATAGGTCTTCAAGGTTAAATTCGGGTTCGGCATAATTTAAGCTATTTGGAATAGAACTATTTTGGCTATTTTGGGTAATAGCTTGAATCGCCGCAATAAGTGCAGCTAAAATATA
>CALUUV010000170.1 GCA_944324055.1 Candidatus Gastranaerophilales bacterium
TAAATTAGTAATATTCATCATGTCACTTAAAATTCCTAAAGCTGCTAAATCATAATAATTTTTATAATCTACTTTGCTGCCGTATTTATTTGAATAAGCTTGTATAGTTTTAAATACAACACCAGCCCCGCTAAGATATTTATTATCAAAATTTCCTATTTGACTGTTAACTATAAATACATTATTATTAAATGAATTTAATGGACAGTCTACTGTATGGTGATCTAAAATAATAGTCTTAATATTTAATTTTTGCAATTCATTCTGCTCTTCTATTTGCATACTTCCGCTATCTGGTAGTATGACATAATCTATATCTTCTGGTACGGTGTTTATTATGACACCGTGTTCTTTTCCTTCATGTAATCTATATGTAATTGAAGAATCAGGGAAATTTTTCTTAAAAAAGGAATAAAATATTGATGCGGAAGTAAAGCCATCTACATCTGAATCTACTTGTAAAAAGAACTTTTTATTCTGCATAAATCCCTTATGTAATTCATCTATTGTTTTTTCCATATTCAAAAGAGATAAGGGATTTATTTCATCATCTTTTGATGGTTGTTCTAAAAAGCTATGAAAATTATTTATTCCAAAGCTTTGTAAATAGTCAATAATTGGTTGTTTACTATTAATATTAATTGGATTCTTTTTTAATTTGTACTTAAGCATTTATATATATAACCTCTGTTTTAAAATTTCTTCAAAAATATCTTTTCCTTTATCTATTGGTGAATCTTTATAATCTAATTTATTTCTATCATAATCAAAAAGTATAGAAACATTAAAAAATGTTTTTAATGTCTTGGCTATTTTTATATATTCTAGCTGTTTATTTTTTAATTCTTGATAAGTTTTATAATCTGCATCATATGCCAAAATTACTTCTTTAACCTTAAGTTTATTTAATAAATTAATTTGTTGCATTGAAATATTTTTTCCTAAAGTAGCTACTGAATAATTTTTATTACCATATATACTATCCATTTTAAGAACTGATTTTTCTCCTTCAAAAATAATGGCTTTTTGGATACTTTCTATATAATTTTTATTAACATTCAGACCATATAAATTTAAAGCACTAGGATGACTTAAAAGTTGGTTATTAAATATAATGGGTTTATATTTTGCTCCATCATCATTAAAAAATCTCCCTCTAATACTAATTAAATTATTATCTAAATCATAATTAGGTATAATTATACAATTTTCTATTGGGTCATATTTAATATTATATTTAATCATTGTATCGTAACTTATTCCTTCTTTATACCAAATTGACAAAGCATTTTTATCAAAAATAAATCTAGATAAAATATGTTGATCTAACGAATTTAGTTTAATTTCCGTATTTTTAGTTCGCAATAGACTATATAAAGAATTAATATCTTGCTCTATCGAATTATAATTTACTTCTTCAAAAAAATCAAAAGTATTAATTCCGCATTTTGATATTGCTTCAAAAATTGTTATATTAAAACCACGCAATTTTTCCATTTTTTGTATTAACTCAAAAATATCGAAGCTGCTATTACATTCCGTATAACAAACAAATAATTTAGAATTTTTATAATAATATAACTTATGACTTCCTCCGTCTATATTATGACATATAGTTGGATATATTAATATATTTTCATTTTCATATACTGGATAAAAACCATAATTAGAAATTATTTTCTTGATTTGTTCACTATCTATTTTTTCTTTTATCTTTTTTATATCCATATTATTTAAAGTCCTTTATTATAGGTATCGATTGCAGTATTTCTGTTAATTCAAATGTTTTATAATTTTGAGTAGTTACAAATAAATCTTTAGTTCTACAAGTACCATAATCAAAATATTTAAATACTTTAATATTGCACATTGCTCCTCTTCTATTTTTATATATATCTATTACTATATTAGGAGTTCCTTTTTCTTGAGATATTATTTCTACCATTTGTAATTCATCTTCATCTAGTTTGACACCAATCATACCGACATCAATTTTATCTGCTATTGCTTTAGAACCACGCAACATATTGGCATTTCTAGCACATTTTCCTTCCCAAGTACCATTCAATTGTGTCCCACTCATTACAAAAACATTATATGTAGCCGCAATTTCTTTTAAAGTATTACTTAACATCATTAACATTACATCTTCTCTTAAATTAATACTTCTATATTCATCTAGCAAACCAGGTGAAGAAAATATATAATCATAAAAAATATATTCTATATCTTCATTTAAAATATAATTAGTAATCATACTTTTTAATAATTGAATAGAAGGATTTGGTATACATTCAATAATAAAATTATTTTTAAATTCTTCACTTTCTAATATTTCTAATGCTTTGTTTATTCTATAAGTTTCTTCTAAATCACATTGTCCTAATAATATTTTGCTTTCATTTACTCCTGAAATATGTGCTAAAATTAATGTCTGTATTTCATCATAAGTCATCTCCGTAGCAATAAATAAAACTGGATAATGTTGTTGTCTATAATATATCTTGCTTCCATCTATATAAGGAAAAGCTATAGCACAAGCATTTTCTAACATTGTTCTAGTCTTTCCGCCGCCACTGGGTGCTGAATATAAGTAAAATTTTCCTTTTCTGCATCCTCTTGTTGCGGAATAAATATATTGACCTTCAAAAGGTATTCCTACTTCTGGGTTCAATTTTAAATAATTAAATAAATCTCTCATTCCGACTGATGCATTATGAGAAGTGTCTGCTTGTTTTGACACATTTTTATTTTCTATTAATTGTATTTTATTTCTTAAAGAATTTAAAATATCTTTAGTAGTTAATTTATTAAATTTAATTTCTTCTTCTTCTTGATTTAAAAAATCAGGATTATAAAAACTTTTAATATCAATTCCATTCTTTCTTAATTCTCTTAAAATAGAGAATTTTTTTATTCTTTCATAACAATATTCAAATTGGGCTATATCATATTCTTCTGTCATTTCATATATTAACTCTACTAATTCTTTACCATTTTCTTTTATATAATTATCGTAACTATTAGTAACAGAAGAAAGACTTATATCTATATCTTGTGGTGTAATTATTTTAAGTCCAGCAAAAGAAAGATTATATATAGAACCAAATATTAATTTGTAAATATTGTTTTCATTAAAATCATCTACAGTTAAAATATATTTATCAGTCTGTATCAAATTAGGCGTATGCATTAAACAACCTAATATATATTGGGCAGATTTAGGATCAAAAAGTGGAATTTTATTTATTCTTTCCATAGTACCTCTATATTTTATTTAAATCTATATAATTTCTTTTTATTGTTTTTTCTTTTTTATAATTAATTAAAATAGTTTTACTTGTAGACGCTTTATTAATTGCGGCTTTTTGTTCTTCTTGCAATTTTTTTAGTTTATTAAAATAATTTCTGGCATCTTTATATACTAATTCTACGGTTCTAATTATTCCATATGTTGCATCTACATTCTTGTGCAATATATCTACATAATAAGAAAGAGCACGAGCTATGTCTAAATAACTTAACCCGTGCTCAGTAACCAACTGATTAATATGTTTTAGTATTACATTAGTACATTGATCGATACCATATAAATCACAAATAAACTCTAAAAGTTCATTTTTAGTCAATATGTACCTCCGTAATTAATTTAACAAATCTTCCATAGAAGACAAAGCAACTTTAAGTTTTTCGATATTATCTTTACTTTGTGTTAACTCACTTATTTTTATTCCTTTAAAAATAGAAAGCAATAATGTCGAAACTTGAGTTTCTTGTCCTTTTTCCATAAGTTCTAAAGCAGTATCCTGAACTTTCTTTTGCAAGGAAGTAAAATCTACCTCTTCTTCTGCATATGGATTAGTATATTCTATTGATTCTGGAATAGCGATTTGTTCTTCTTGATACTGTTTATTTATAGCGTTATTTATTTCTTGCTGCAATGTT
Organism: Candidatus Gastranaerophilales bacterium; assembly: GCA_944324055.1. Classification (GTDB taxonomy): domain Bacteria; phylum Cyanobacteriota; class Vampirovibrionia; order Gastranaerophilales; family Gastranaerophilaceae; genus UMGS1585. The sequence continues at coordinate 3,946 of CALUUV010000170.1, forward strand.
TCATAATTAAACTCAAATTTAGGAGAAAGATATCTGCTTCTAGATTTAGTATCTATACTGACTAAATTTGTATAAGCAAAAACTGTAGGAGTTCCATCTTCTTTTTCTTCTTTATGCAAAAAGAAAACAAAATCTGCAAGTCCTTTGATAATTAAATCTGGTCTTTTATCTATATCTATTTTAGTTACTAAAATTTTTTGCTTTGTAACTTTATCTTCTTTTTCAACCTCATCAGAGTGAGCTAACATAATAAGACCATAACCTTTTTGAGCTATAGAACGAATTACTGTTTCAAATTCATTTCTAATTTTTTTCCAGCCCATACCAAAAGCTCCAGCTTCACTTGGTTCAGATACACCCATTTGAGTAAGCATATACATATAACAAGCTTGATATGCCATACCAATAGTATCAATAATAATTACTTTATATTTATTTTTTATTTCTGGATTATCTAACTGTTTTACAGCATTTTTGAAATCAGACCATTTTTGCATAGGTACTGCCATTGCTCCATTAATTAATTTATAACCAATATCAAAAGCAAATAATAAATGGTCTTTAAATTGACAAGAAACAGAAGTTTTTCTTGTTCCCATTTCTCCGTAGAATAACCAAATTTTATCATTTAATGTAGGAGTTACAAAATTTGGCTGTACTTTAGTTAAATCTATCATAGATTACCTCCTTAAATAAGAGAGGTAACCCTTGACATTTTAGCTGCGGGAGCTGAAGCAGGTTTAACAGAACTTAAATTAGAACTTTCTTCAACTTTAGATTTTTGAGCCGCAAGTCTTTTTACATCTTCTTCTTTATAAGATTCTACAAGTTTCTTAATTTCTTCTGAAGAATAAGCAGACTCATCATCTTCAGCAAAAGCTTCTTTTCCGCCAGTAATTTTATAAATTTTTTCGCTTGTTACAAAAGTTTTAGCAGTAGGTTCTCCGAAAGCAACTTCTTCAATCTTAGTTTCTACATGAGAAATAAATGAAATAGTACCATTAATAGATACAGTATATCCTACAAGATAATTATTTTCAATAGCATTAGCGATATTAATATCATTTTTATCAATATCAAATTTAATTATTTGCATTTTTGTATCGTTATAATTAGCTTGTGCTATTTCTATTCTGTATCCAGCTATTTCTTCATCACCTTGATCATTCTTTTTCTTTCTTTCATAAAGTGCCTTAGTGACGAAACCGCTATATTCGAATGTAGCTGTATCAGCTTCTTCTTTTTTAGGCTCGCCATAGAATTTAAGAGCAATAGAATTAAATTTATTGATTGTACCGTCAGCTTTAATCATAGCTTCTTCGTGCAATTCACCATTAATTTTAATACGCTTTTTAATCATTCCATCAAGTTTATTATAACTTTGGAATAACTTGCTTTCTGCTCCTTCTTTTGTCAATCTCATTGCAAACAATCTTACATCAATAAGATTTTCGATACCATTAATAATGGTTTTTACTACTACTTTACCAGAGATATATTCTCTGCTATCGGAAGTAACACCAATTTTTGTGTCAACTTCTTCTACTGTTCCTATAATAAATACTTTATTAATTTTTGTCTTTGCCATATTAATTCCTCTTTTTCTTTTTTTCTTTCTTTTTTTACATTCTTTACTTTAATTTTAAATCCGTTCAATATATTAACTATAATAAAGTATTAAAAAGAGATACTATTGCCCTTATAATATCTCTTTTGATATTAATTATTTAAATCGTATTTATTTTGTATTCGTTGTTACTGATTACGCTTTAATAGTATATTCAGCGGAACGACCTTCATCTGTCAAGAAGTATGAAGCATAAGGCTTAACACCTTTCTTGCCATCCTTAGATACGAATTCAGCTTCCTTTTGTCCCTTAGCTACAAGACCATTCTTAACAAGGCTGTTCATTACTCCGTGAATACCCTTATCATTAAGTTCTACTGCTGCAGCGATTTCTGCACCAAGATAGCCCACTGTACCGTTGTCATTAGCTCTCAAAAATTCCAATACCTTTGCACACTTTTCTGTAATTTGCATAACTGTTGTTTGTTCCATAAAATTAATTCTCCTTTTTCTTATAAATATTTTATTTTGTTTATTATTTGTTTTGTAATTTTTAAGAGAAAGTTGGGCTTTCTTTCTCTTTTATTTACATTTATATTATAGCATAATTTTTATTTAAAATCAAATTTTACATTTTATCAAATTTTGAAAAATGCTATATTTATTTTTTCTTTTGTATATATATTATATCATCTTTTTTTCAAAAAATCAAATTTTAACATATAACTTTTAGAACTTGCTCTTCCGTAATTTTAGCTCCGCTTGCAGTTTTACTTTTAATTGCAAGACTCTTATTATTCATTTTTGTTAATTTATTGTTTTTTTCTATAATATAAAAATCTTGATTAATAGTATAAATATTAGTTGTATGCTCTGTAATAATCTGTCCTTTAGCTTTTTTAGATGTAATATTAAATTCTTTACAAATCGTAAATTTAGCCTTCATGTCTGCGTATGTAAGAATATAATCTTCTTCTTTAGCTATTGTT
>CALUUV010000171.1 GCA_944324055.1 Candidatus Gastranaerophilales bacterium
AATGAGCATCATAGTCAATATTAAAATATCTAGCTAATGTTTCTTGTTTACAATTATCAACTTGTATTAAATTATTCTTTTTTAATTCTCTAGCTAAGGCTAAAGTATCTATAATATTATTATTTAAAGTATTATTAGTTAAATGATAAAAGATATTCTTTTTATTAATAAAATCTAAATCAAAGGCTTTACAATTATGACCTATAACTTTAATTGGATTATTGCAGGTACACCATTCATTGAAATCCATTAATACTTGTTTTTCATTTCTACAGTTTAATACTTTTTCATTTGTTATGCCAGTAAGTTCTATAATTTTTGTCGGTATTTTTTTATTTGGTTTAATATATTCATGAAAAGAATCAACTAGTTGATAATTCGAATCGCATACTATAGCCGCAATTTCTATAATATTATCTCACTCTCTACTAAAACCTGTTGTTTCTAAATCTAAAAATAATTGTTTATCCATTTTTTTAATCCTTCTCTATTAAATTAATATTCTTTTTTAAATAGTTAAAATCAATTTTATTAAAATTAATTATTTGCTCTTTTATTTGTGTATAAAATAAATTATGTCATTCTGTTCAAGATTCTTTTGTTAACAATTTTAGAAGAAAATCAATTTTTTTATTATTTCATCTAATTGAATTATTAATAATGTTATTTCATAAAATACCGCTGCTATAACATTGATCATGCACACAATATTCTATAAAACTTAAATTAAAATAATATTTAGTTCATTCTTCAATACACCTGAAATAGAATACATATGGTGTATCTATTGTATTTACAATAAAATTACAGAAAAAATTATTTTGTTTAAATAAACTAATAATGCGAAAACATCTTAATAAATCTATTTCATAAAAAGTTTTATCTTCAAAATGATTTAATAATATACATTTAAAAGGAATAAAACCTAATTTACTTTTTGTTTTTAAACGAAGTTCTTTTAAAAAAGATACGATTTTTTCTGCACTATCATAATCATTACCTAAATCATTTTTTCATATGAAATTTGTTCCAGTATGAAAATTTAAACTTAAAAAATTTTTTCTAATATCTTCTTCATTTATTAAAGTTCTTAAGGAAATTGAATTCAAAAAAACAATGTTTTTTTCTTTTTTTAATTCATTCAAACAATATAATATATTCTCTTTAGAATTTTTTCAAAAGTTTTTATCTGTTATTATAGTTCTTTTTAAGTATTTTTTAGAATTATGAAAATCTTGCCTATTTTTAATAAGTTTATTGCCAGCATAGAAAGTAATAAAATTTGCATTATAATACGAATCTATTTCTTTTTTAGCTGGATATAATAAATAATCTGGTCTACAAGCTATAATTACAGAACCTAAAGATTTAGAATTTAAATACTCAAATCCAGTACCAATTAAAATAGTATTTTTGTCATTAATATATTTAGCATCAGGTAATGGAGTAGTTTTATTTTCTTTAAATATATATAATTTATCATATTTTATATTCAAATCAAAAGATTCTGTAATAAAATTAATAATATAACCTTTTTGTTTATAATAAGAAGATAATCTCATGCAATCTACATTAGGTAAATTAGTATTTTTAAAATACCAATCTAAATCTCAAATACTAATATACATTATTCTTTTTTTAGTAAATAATCTAAATCTCCATATGAATTAACACATATTTTGTAAATTGCATTAAACCCAGTATTTTTATAAACCTTCGGCACGAAATTTTCTCCTTTTAATATACCAGTAACCAATAAAAAACAACCTTTTTCTAAAAAACTTTCTTCAATCAAATTTATATTACCCTCATCATCTTCTTCCGCAATTTCTCTATCTAATAAAGCATATAGTTCTTTATAGATTTTTATAGTTACTACTCCATCACAACATGATAAAGTTATTGTACCTTTTGTTTTATCTTTATCTATAATTGTTCCAGCAATAGTTCTTAATTTATATTTAGGAACTTGTTTACCTTTTATAGTCCACAATCCATCAAATTCATCTTCTTTTAAATCAGATACAGAAGATATTTCCACTCCTAAATTATTTCTGATCTGTTGATTAAGTTTATAAAAAGGATGATTACTATGATAAAATCCTAAACTATCTAATTCCCAACGCAATATATCTCCTTTACAATATTTATCATACTCTGCCTTAAACAATATATTATTTAATTTTGTTAATAATTCAGATTGATTATCTTTAATATATTGACGAGGTTTATTCATATAAGAATTATAAATTGAGTCCCAATATAATTGTTCTATACCAAATTGATTAATTCCGTTTTCTGAAATAATTTTTATTTTTGTAGCATCAAAATAATTATAATAAAATTCTTGTGCTATTTCATCTAATAAATATAAATTTTTAAATTTAAATTTTCTGATATATTTAGTAAAATTATAAACTCTATTATTAAAATCTAATTCATTAGATAACAAATTGTGTTTAATTAACATTGCATAATTTTGCAAATTTAATTTTTCTTTTTGATCAGCTATTGTTTTAATATATTCTGTTAATATTTGTTCTCTAGATTTATTTTCTAATCTATCAAAAGCTCCAGCTTTAATTAGATTTACAATTTTATCTTTACTTATAATTTTTTTACCATCTTTTGTAATCATTTTATTAACAAAATCTTGTAAAGATTTATAAGGTCTATTTAAAATAATTTCATTTATGATATTATCTCCAACTCTTGATATACCTTTTAATCCAAATAATATAGAATTATGTTCAACATCTGGAGTAAAACCAAATCTAGCTAAATTAATATCTGGAAGTTCAATTTTAATTATATCTTTTAATTTACTAATAGCAGCGGCAATTTTACCATATTGAACTTTATTCTGTTCTCTTTTATCTTCATCATCTACTATATTAATTATTCCAGAATTAATTAAATTGTAATAATCTTCTTCATTTACTGCACCAGCATCAACTGATAAACAAGCAGTTTTCCAGTATATCGAAGGATAAAAGTAAGACAAATTCATTTCTTGTAAGGCTATATAAGAATATGCTGTTGTATGAATTACGCTAAACGAATAACCAGCTTGCCGCATTATTTGAACATTCCATACATAATCCAACATATTCATCGATGTTCCTAAATTTATACCTTTTTCATAAAATAAATTTTTACCTTTTTCTAAAACATCTTTCTTTTTCTTTGCTACTGCTTTTCTTAAAATATTAGCTTCTCCAATAGTAAATCCGCTAATATTTGAATCCATACTTAACAACATCATTACTTCTTGAGAATCTGCTACGCCATATAATGGTAATAAATATTTTTCTAATATATGTTGCTCATTTTCATTAAGCCCCGCTTCTTTCATTTCTTTATACCATAAATTTATATTACTTTTAAATTTAGCATATGTATTTAATGGAAGTTCTCCTCCATCTGAAGACATTAATCTCATGACACTATTACCAGTAGCTAATTCTAGTAAGGAAGAAGGGTGAATTAGTTGTACTGCTTGATTACCAACTGGAGTATCAAATTGGAAACAAGAAGGTATTTCTCTATTATATAAACTATCATACATACTTGGTTCTGTTTTATTTATTACATCTGGGTGTATATACTTATTATAAGTACTTTTAAGTGAACCTTGCCATTCTATTACTTCATCTTCGAGCATCCAATTTAAACAAGTTCTAATTTTATCTAATGCTTGTACAGTTAGATAATCATATTTAACTCCACCTAATTGTTCAGTATCTTCAAGTTCAAATGCAGTTACTAAAATTCCTTTACTGGTTTTCATAATACCATTATTTTTCCATATTTTGTCATTTAATGCTAAAACTCCGCTGGCATGACAACCTAATCTAGTAACCAAATTTTCTATTTTAGAAGCTACTTTCCATAATAATGGTTCTTTATTCATTGCTTCAATAAAAGATTTAATAGGGGTATGTTCTTCATCTCCATAATAACATTGTTGTAAAGACCAATCTTGACCTCTTTCGTTAGGTATTAATGTAGTCAAATAACTAGCTATATCATCATCTATTTCTAATCCTCTTGCCGCAGTTCTAATTGAAGATTTAGCTCCTTCTGTACCAAAAGTACACACATGTATTAAATCTCCACCAATAGAATTAAAATATTCTTGTACTTTATTAAAAACTTTATTTCTTTTTGTACTTTCTGTATCTATATCAATCCTTTATACCCTCTATTACTAGATATTTTAAAGGGAGTAGACTATATCATCATCTC
>CALUUV010000172.1 GCA_944324055.1 Candidatus Gastranaerophilales bacterium
GTCTTAATTCTTCATCTCTCAATCTGTATTCTTCCAATTGCTTTTTAAGAGCATTAACATCTTCTTCTGCGTTTGGAAGATTAGTAGTATCCGTAGGTTGTTGTTCAACAACTGGATTATCTACTTGGTTATCTACCATCCCATTCTCGGTAGTATTTTGAGTAGCACTTACAGGGTTAGTATTTTCTTCAACTGGCGGTTGTGCTGATTGAGGGTCTACATTAACATTGTTGTCTACAGGATTTGTATTAACTGGTTGTGTGTTTGTGATTTCTTCTGACATTATTTAAGTTCTCCTTTAAGTTCTGTAATTCTTTTCATACGATTATCATAAGCATTAGCTACTGCTAAAAACATTTCCATACCATCTCTCATACCAGAAATGTAATCCGCATTACACATAGCGTTTCTATTGATTGCTGGTACTAGCTGTGTTAAGAAGTAATAATCAATACACTTCTTAAATTTTTCTTCATTACCACTTACTAAGTCCTTAAATATTTGTCTGGTCTTAATAAATTCTTTGCATTCGTTTAATTCTTTCTCGACTGCTTCTCGCTTCAAACTTTCTTGTTGCTTTTTAGATGTACGTTTCTTTTCTGCAACTCTTTGAGCTTCTTCAAAATTCATTAAATAAATCCTCCTTCTATTGTTGTTCTAAATTAGGTCTAGCTTCATTATACATCTCCATAGCCATTGTTGGAGATTGTTGTACAAATCTATTCATCATATCTCGTCTAAAGCCTTCAAAGTTTTGGTCTTGTATTCCCAACTGTTGGGCTAATCTTCTTAGTTGACCATTCATATCTAACATTTCCATTACCTGATTAGTGTCTTGGAAATTCATTCTATTTAATATCCATTTAAAGAATGTAGCAGATGTTACTGGGTCAAGCACAGAAGCCAAAGACTGAAATACTGGCTGTCCTAATACTGTAAATAATTTTTGTGTTTCTGCTTCTCTTTCTACTGCTGATTGACTTCCTCCTATTATGAAATAATAATTTCCGTTTCTAACTTCTTCTGTTACTTCTGCATATTGGTTAGGTCCTGTTGGTACTTCAATTGTTTGAGTATCAAATACCTTTTTAAATATTGCATAAGTCTTAACTAATGGCTCTATAAAATTATGACTAAACAAATGAGCTTCTCTAGACATTCTCATTGTAGCACCAGAGTGTATATAAGATGCTTCACTTGCTGTTCTAACAGAACCATCCATTGCACCTTGCATATATTGGTTAATACCAGTTGCATTCTCCATTCTACGTTGGAAGAAATCAGAGAAATCAAATCCTCTTAATCCACTAGAGAAATCCATTTTTTGAGGTACTGCTTGTGTTGATAAATCACTTGCATCATACTCTACTACTTGTCCTGGTTGTAAATCAATATAGCTTGGTAACATACCTTTAGGAGCCATATATGTTGGATATGTATTCAACTTCCAAGATGCCATTGTTAAATCAGCACACATATTTTGTACTGTGTTTAATATCTCTGGTATCCTTAATGGAGATTGACCACGACCTGTATCTGGTCTTTTCATATATGCTGCCCATACTATAGAGCTTAAAGGCTTCTTAGATTTTTCAAACTTAGCTAGATACTTACCAGCTACTACAGTTGCCTCAACATTTGGAATTATCTCATAGGTAACTGGGTCTATAAAGTCACCTTCAAATTCCAATACTTCAACTGTGCTACCATATACTTTCGTATCTTCGCTTATCTTACTTTCATATCCATTATTTAATGTTCTATTATTTCTTGGATTATAAACTAATTCTTTTAGTTCATTCTTTTCAGATGAAGTAAGATTGTAAGATGTATTAGCAAATATATTTTCTACAGAAATAAAATCTCTATATATCTTTCTACAGTGTTGCCAATTATCTACTTGTGATTTATCAAAGTATAAGTTATGTGGGTCTATTCTTTTAGCATCTACTGCTCTGAAAGTTAAAATATCTCTTTTCTGTTTAACAATATCTAGTTTAGGTAGTCCTGTTTCTATATCTAATGTTGGTACTGCTATCTCATCTTCTACTTGTACTATATCTTCTTTCCAACAAATATAAGCAGCAGCTTCACCTTTTATAGCCCAATCATCTTGACATTTATCAAGAGTTGTTAACATATTTATATTATACCAATCATATATCAAACTAGCTTTATAAGTAGCTGCTAAACTATTACTCTTTAAATCTAATCCTTTGATATCTAGGATAGCTTCTAAGCTAGGATAACAAGCTCTTTGTATAGCAGATGTATATGTTTTATATTGTTCATATAAACTTGGTATCTTATTTATCTTATCTTGGTCATTACTATAACCAGGAAATAATTCAGACAATATAGAAGTAGCTTCTTCTTTAGGTTCTGATAAATCTCTATAGAATTGTTTAAATTCATTATTTATCTCTGTACATATTCTTTGTCTTTTTTCTGGATTTAAAGTTACCTTCTTATTATCCTTATAATAAAATGTAGTCAAGGGATTCTCCTTACATTAATCGTTTATCATATTTACCACCAAAGATATCAGTCTTTTGATTTGCAACTTGTTTGTTGAAATCATTAAGGTGAATTGCTTTAACTGGAAAATATAAACAAACTAAATAACTTACTGCATCTATTGGGTGACCTAAGTATTTAGCTTTAGGGTCTGATTTAATTTTACTTGCTGTTATCTTTTTAGGTTTACTTGTACCAGGCTCAACCTCTAAATTCTCTATATTATAAAGTAGATATTGACATTGAGGATGAATAAATACGTGGTGTTCATTATCTGGACCTTTAATAAGATTATTCCAGCAGGATATTCTATATTCAATACCAGGATTCTTAGCCATTACTTTTAACTTAACATTCTCAAATTTATTTCTTGTTAAGTTATTTCGTAGATAAACATAATCTACACCTTTAGTAGTTTTATAATCTCCAGAAGCATCTCCGTTAATTATAATCTCTCTACCTTTTTCTCCAGCTAAGAGTTCTGATACTGATTGTGCTGCATTCTCTGTTGTTGTATTCTCTTTAACAAGTTCGTGGAGTATATATACGTTACCATCATATACTTGACATATATACCAACACATAGGGTCTACGTTAAAGTCACAGGTTATATGGATTGGATAGTTTGGATTTAAAGTTATTGTATCTATTACTTGTACAGCTTTATCAAATCCCTTAGTAACTAATCCACTTGTATCAT
>CALUUV010000173.1 GCA_944324055.1 Candidatus Gastranaerophilales bacterium
AGCACAGATGGAGGATAATCTTATGAGCACCAACACACCCAACGAAAAAGGAACGCCCCAAAGCAGAACATACACCGAGAATGACATCGCAGCCATTCTCGGTATCGGCCGCGCTTCGGCCTATAAACTTGCCAACTCTGGGTTGTTCAAGACGATCCGCATTGGTAACATGATTCGCATCTCCAGGAAGTCCTTCGAGGACTGGCTAAACAAATTTGGTATATAGTGCAATATGTAATTTTTCAATTTTATTTGCGCCTAATTTATTCTGGAGGTGCTATTCCCCTCCCTCCTAGATTTTATGTGTTCCATTTTTGATTGATTTTATATTTTGGAACATTTTTATTGAAAACACATTGGGACTGTAGTATAATTTATCTGTACCAAAATTACAATTATGAGGTGAGATGATGAACAGCGATGAATTAATACCCAAACTGGTGCGGGCATGCTTAGATAATGACCGGAGATTAGTTGAAGAAATTTCTACCATGTTGGTTAAGTTATATAAGAAAAAACAACCTAGTATTGCTCAGGAGATTTCTCAATCTCTAACTTACTCGCGTAATGGAGCCTCTGCTATAAGATCTGCCGATATACAACCACTCCCCATTGATAGGGAGACTCGTTTTACTCTTTGCAAGGCGGAAGAGCCTCTAGAGATTGATCCTCCAATATTATCATCAGAAACTACGCAAGAATTAAATGAATTTATACTTGAAAGAGCAGAAATTGAGAAACTGCTTGTGGAGGATATTACTCCTCCCAACAGTTTGATTTTTATTGGTGAACCTGGCGTAGGTAAGACTTATTCTGCAAAATGGCTTTCTTATAAGTTAGATCTACCTCTAATAACTATGGACTTAGCTACTTCTATTTCAAGTTATCTCGGTCGCTCTGGGCAAAATATTAAAAATATTTTTGATTATGCAAAATCATTTCCATCAATTCTGTTTTTAGATGAAATCGACGCAGTTGCTAAACGTAGAGATGATGCTTCGGATTTAGGAGAGTTAAAACGACTGGTTAATGTTTTGCTAAAAGAATTAGAATCATGGCCAAGCCAAAGTATAATTATTGCAGCAACTAACCACCCGGACTTATTAGATAAAGCTATTTGGAGGCGATTTGATCGAACAATTGCATTTAACAATCCAGAAGCTAGTGAACGCAAATTATTATTACAGAGATACTTAGGTAAGTACTATCATCTCCTATCACCCAAAGCCATTTCTTTTGCAATACAGCAAACTGCCAATATTAGTGCAGCCGATATTTGCACACTATGCACACATATCAAAAGAAAAATTGTTTTAGCCGGAAATAATTCAGATTTAATTGTTTTTGAAGAATTTTGTTTAAAATCCTGCAATAGTAAAGCCCAAAAAATAGAACTCTGTAATATGCTCCGGGAACTTGAACCTTCTTTAAGCATACGCGACATATCAAAAATCACTAAAATTCCAACAACATCTGTAAGTCGTTATTTGCAGAATGGAGGTGCAGCAAATGAGTGATAAACATCCAATTTTGGGACATGGAGAACTATATGTAAAAAATATTGAAAAACGTTACTATGGTGGGCCGCAAAAACTTCCTCATACTTACCATGAAAACAAGATGGCTTTAATCAAGGATATCGCATCTATTCAAGAAGAAGTCCAAAAAAATGATGAGATTTTTCTACAAGAAAAAGTTGTTTGTATCCGTATGGAGCCGAAATTCGAAGCTAAATCTTATTCTCCTGATATGATTTTATCCGTAGATGGTATTACCCCCATAGGAGGCCGTAAATATACAATTTCAAAGTCTGAAGAAGGCTTGGTTAGATCAAAATTATATTTTGCAAAGACTAGCGATTATGGGTTAGCAAATCTAAAGTATATATTGGAGTCTGGTCAGAAGGATAATGTTGTCACTTGGCAAACCCAAATTTCAACCATTCGAACAATTGATTTGCTCGACCCCACAGAAAAAATCTCGGGTTTCTCAAGTAGCTGGGATAGTGGACTAGTTGAAATTGTTTTACATCCATTTATATGGAATGACTCTTTTGCAATGCAACAATTCTTGACTCTTTTAAATTTAGAGACAGATAAATACAAAATCTCTGGTTATGAAAATGGCCCCTTATTCTGCGCCGCTGTATGCGATCACGAAACATTAGAACGATTAGGAAAGTTTAACCCATTAAGAACTATTCATCCATTAGGGGAACTTAATATACCTAATATGCGTAGTAACGATTTTTTTGACGCGCCAATTCCACCATTATATAAAGGAACTCCTCAAATGCGAATAGGTGTTTTTGATGGTGGTGCCGATTCAACATTACCACACTTAAAAGACTTTGTTACGGCGCATGAATTAACACCTATTTCTGAGCATCCATCACTCGTGGCACATGGAACTGCTGTCTGCGGCGCTGTTTTATATGGGCCATTAAATTATAAACTACCAACTGTACAACTTGAAACCCCACTTGTTTCTATTGATTCGTATAGAGTATTGCCTCAACAGCAAACTGGAAATCCCATAGAAGATAGCGGGCTATATCCTGCAATTGACCAAATAGAAAAAATTGTGAGTAGCCATACGGAAACTGCACTATATAATTTATCTTTTGGCCCTCGGGGTGCAATTGTTGATGATGATATTAGCCGTTTTACCTATGCATTGGATAGACTTTCCATGCTTCCACATCATCCATTATTTTGTGTTGCTGTTGGAAATGATGGAGACTTGCCTTATCCGCTTAACAGGATACAGGCTCCTGCAGACTTAGTTAATGGGCTAGGGATCGGGGCGTATACATTTGACAGAAATGGAGAAAAAGTCAGAGCTAATTATAGCTGTATTGGTCCAGGACGTGAGGGTTGTAAAGTAAAGCCGGATGTTTTAGAATTTGGAGGCTCACCAGAAACTCCAGCTATTTTGATAAGTACTGTTCCAAACAAGACGACTGTAGAATGTGGAACTAGTTTTTCCTCCCCTATCGTTGCGGGCAAATTGGGAAAAATGATGGCATTATCATCTGAAATTTCTCAGCATATGGCCAAAACATTACTTATCCATACGGCAGAAGATTCAGATGAATATAGCATCGAAGAAATTGGATTTGGGTTCTGTGCGGATGATGTTTCAAATATCCTAAATTGTGAAGACAATAGAGTTGTTGTTTTATATGAAGGGAGTATTGCTCCTAAACAAAATATACAACTTCCTATTCTTCTCCCCAATATAAATGGGCTTAAATGCAGCGTCAATATAACATGGACTATTTCAACTTTGTCTGAATTAAACCCAAATGATGTTGATTCTTATACTTGCAATTGTGTAGAAGACTATTTTTACCCGCATGATAAGCATTATAATTATTTCAAAAACACACTTAATGGCAGAAAACAGAAGGCCGCTTATGAAGGAACAGCTGCAGAAAAAGAACTATACGATTTAGGGTATAGCCGGTCTGATCTACCAATTTCCAAACCTCCAAAGCAATTTCTTAGTGAAGATGAATTGCGATCACAACATCTAAAATGGGATACAGTAACTAAAAAGGCTATTACTATGAGAGCGTCATCCTTGAGCAATCCATTCTTCATACTCCACGGAATGAATAGAGATATTGCTGGGACTACACCTATAAAATATTTTGCTGCTATTACAGTAGACATTCCAAAATATCCTGGAGTATTATATGATGATATTTTAACTCAATATCGGAGTCTTGTACCAATCAATATAAAGGCGGAGAATCAGATTTTTGTCGAATTATAAACTTTAAAGAGCAAAAATAAGTCTAGCTAAGTCGGTGTTTTCGATGCAAATGGACACGATGCAGGGACAAAAAATTTAATATCACCAGGAAAAGGGTGCTGATGTAAAATATCAGCACCCTTTTCCTACCCCAAATGTCATAGAAAATCCTATGGCATTTTTATTTTTCATCAAGTATACAAAAAATGTATTGAAAGATTAACTATTAAAAGTCAACCCTGGAAATAAACGGTGGATAAAGTACAATAAGTTTCGCAAATTAAAAAAGGAACAAAATGCATATGCCGCCCCAAAAGTGCAGCTTGACCGCGGATGATGGTGCATCGCCACCGCCGGAATGGTGCACTGCTT
>CALUUV010000174.1 GCA_944324055.1 Candidatus Gastranaerophilales bacterium
CATTGGTCAAAAATGTGGTATTGGCCGTAATATACGTCAAAACCAGCTTTTAAAAGTTCAATAGGCCTATCGTGGGGCATATTTAATTGAGGTGAAGCATCTTCATAAGTATATGTTTCTGCTAACCAGCCAAAATCAGGGTCTTTTGTTCTTGAATAGGGAATAATTATATCCCAAAATTCAGCCGGTTTTGCCCTGCCAACGTCAGCTCTTATGCCGTCAAAGCCCAGGTCTTGAACAAAATCTACATATTTTTTATGCAATTCTAAAAGGTGAGGGTTTAATTCTCTTGTTGCTTCATTGTCAAAAACTCTGAACATTCTGATGTCTTGCCAGCCGCCGGGGGTTTTGTCGGAGCCGTCTTTTTCATAAGCCATAAGTTCAGGGTGTTTTTTTGCAAAATCAAGGCTTACGCAGCTTGGAAGGTCAAGCATAACTGAAATTCCCCTTTTGTGGCATTCATTGATAAAATATTTACATTGATCTTCTGCACTCCCCGGGAAATTCGGATCTTTTAAGTTAGGGTCTATACTTAAAAGGTCTGATGGCGCATAAAGTGAACCTGCTGTTCCCATTGCTTTTTCTTTGCCTGTGGGGTGAATCGGAAGCACATGGAGTGTGTTTATGCCCATTTCTTTAAGTTCATCAAGCCTTTCAACAGCATTTATAAAGTTGCCCCTAACTTCGCCTTCTTGAATAAGGGCATTGCCATCCGTATCTTTAGCATTCATTGTTCTTGGAATAACGGCCATTATATTTGCTTTTGAAGTTCTTAAGTTTTCTCTTAAGTTATTTTTCCATTGAACTTCATTATTATTCAAACCGTTTATTGCGCTAACTGATGAAACATTTTGTAATTGCTTGCCGTTTGCTGTCAAATAAGATTTTAACAGGCTGCTTGCAAGCGGAATATTTGGAACATTATTTTGAACATTATTAATCGGCTGCTGCACTTGGTTATTTGGTTGAACCTGTTGTGCTTGCGGCGCATAAATTTGAGCAGAAGGCATATTATAAATAACAGGTTGAGCCTGAACAAAAGGAGCCGGATAAGGCGCCATTGCAGCCTGTGCCTGATAATTTATCGGCATTTGACCTTGAATTTGTGGGTTAAAACCTGCATTATTTATTGACATTTTTATTCCTGCCTTCAAATGTGTCGTTGTTTTCTTTTCTTTGGTATAAGTGTTCGTCTTTAACTTTGCCAAAGAACAATTGCGAAATAAATGTTACGCCCAAAAGCGCTATTGTTGCACCGCCGAATACTTTCATCCAGCTTCTGTCATTGTGCATTTGATTGATTTGTTTTTTGAATGTATTCAAAACAGATTCGCCGTAATCTGCAAATCTTATGCCGTGAGATTTGAATACTTCATCTGATACACCAACGGCTTTTGCAGCTTCAACTTCAAGTTCTCTGATTTGTTCTTTTGTAAGATGTGAAACAACATCTAAGCTGTCACCGTATTTTTGGCTTCTTAATTGATAGAACATGCTTTTTGCTTTTGATTCTTCAAGAGAAGGAAACGGTATGCAGCTTTCTGCGTCAATCATATCTTTCATTCTTAGCTGCCAATCTTTAATTTCGCCATCAGCCATGGTGCCATTAAAGATTGTATCGCTTAAAGTTTTGAAGAATGAGCTGTTGCCATTAGCATAGAATTTGTTAACGGCATCCCCGTACGTACTTTGCCAAGCAACTCTTCTGCACATGTTGTAGAAGTTTTCGATTTCTTCTTTTGTCATTGCTTGAATGTTGCCTTTATATTTATGTTCTTCGGCAAATTTTGCCCAATCTTTAATTAAAGTGCCGTCGCCAATTTTTCTTTCAAGTTCAATTGCGCTTCTTAATTTTGTAATCATAGCGTCAACTGATGTGATATTTGATTTTGCAGCAAGTCTTTCTTGTTCCGTTAAGCCTTGTTCAAGCGTTTGTTTTAATGTTGAACCCGATAAAACATCATCTGCTTCATCTGCAACTTTAATGCCAAGCGCCTTTAAGCCTTCACCAACTTTATCTGCCAAAGTTTCGAAAACGCCTTTAATTGAAGCTTTTGAGCCTTCTTTTGTTGTTACTGTTTCAATTGAATCTGAAACTTTTTTGAGGCTTCTTGTTACTTCTTCATATTTTTTATCGTCTGCTGCAATTTCTGCAATTTTTTCAGTAATTAATTTTGTTAACGTTTCGCCTGTTGCAGTTGAACTATTTCTTAAAACAGTTAATTCTTTATCGCTAAAGCCTAGTGCTTTAACCATTTTTGCAGCTGTTTTATTATATTTTTCGCCTGAAATGCCATCTAAAACTTTTAATTTGTCGCCAAATGTTTTCATTGTGGCTTGTGCCGGTCTAACGCTTTCTCTGTAAACTCTTTCAATGGCATCTGCGCCTTTTGATAAAGTTTCTTGACTATAACCGGCTTTTGTTTTTGCAAGAGTTTTTAATGTTTCAGGCATTTCATCGATATCATCAAAAATTCTGTCAACCCATTCGCCTGCGTATTTTTCAGGGTTGCTTTGAACTATACCTTGAGCAAAAGCAAGAACTGATTCAAATGAATCATCTGCATTTGCACTTTTAGCACTTTTAAATGCTGCTTCAAAAAGTTCTTTTGCTTGTTTTACGGCATCATCGCCTTCTGCTCCTGCCAATGCTTTTGCAAAATCATCATATGAGCCTGAAGGAACAAAAAGCCTTGAAATTAAATCTTGAGCATCCCTTAAGCCGTTTGCTTCCATTCTGATAGCGCCATCATTTGCATAGCGGCCTATATCAAAAGCTTCGCCCAAAGTTTCTGCCATATTTTCAGGCATAACGCCTTGTCTTAAAGATTGAACAAGTGAAGCAACTTTTTCATCTTGGGTTTTAAATAGTTCTGTATCACTTAAAACTTTGCCTACTGCACCTTCTAAGTTACCGGCATCTGATGAAAGTTTTCTTAAATTATGATTTGCAACAGGAACTCTTATTCCTTCTTCAATTCGATTGCAAGCAAGTGAAGTTAACAACGGTGTTGCAAAACCTGCGGTTAACATCCACAAAGTGTTGCCTTGAAGAGCAATCGTGCGCATTTTTTCTTTTGTAAATTCTTCCCTGTCTTTAAGGTCTTTTGGCACGTTCATTTTGTCTGCAACTTTGTTAATTTCTTCTTTTGACCAAACATCCCAAGGAAGGTATTGGTTATCTTGGAAGAATTGTTTTTTTCTGCCTTGAGAATCCAT
>CALUUV010000175.1 GCA_944324055.1 Candidatus Gastranaerophilales bacterium
CACCAGCTGCCTTCCCTTGACGATGAGCAGTACCAAGCCCGTAATCGCCAGGCCCATCTGCAAAGCTGCATATCCTAGTAAGAGCAGGAGACCCGGCAGCAAACTTGCCAAAGCTGCCTCATCTATGGCCTGTGGGTTCATGTTTGCCAAAGCCTCCAAATCCACATGGGACAAGACCCAGGGCGCCAGCACAGAACCCATGAAGTTGATGATCATGTGCATGATCACAGGGTAGCGGAGAGAGTGGGTGCGGGTATAGGCATAAGCGAAGATCAATCCCATCCCGAAAGCATAGAAAAACTGAAACAGGTTCATGTGAAATAGGGCAAAAGTAATGGCGGAGAAGAGAATGGCGGAATTCTCTCCATATCGCACGCAGCGGTCAATGACCTGCTTGCGGAACACATACTCCTCCACCAGTGGAGCCAGGATCACCATAACCACAATCTTCAATACGCTGGTGTCCATGGCATAATTCAACAGGGCATTCTGTGCGCTACCACCGGAAAGAACTATGGACAACAGTGTGCCAACCAGGTTTCCAAAGTACATCATGGGAAAACACATGAGCAGCAACACCCAGAAATTTTTTCCCCCCAGCTTCACCTTAGAGCGTAGGACAGTGGGAACACGGTGCAAGATGAGAAGACCAATGGGGACTCCAACAAGATAGAGGGGCACAAAGGTGGACAGCCAGGAAAACCAGGTGCTACTTACAAAATCCAACCCCATAGAGGCCCATAGTCGAGCTGTCACAGCCAGAACAACCTGCACCAGAACGGTAATGACCGCAATGGCAAACAGGGCTATCCCCAGGATGGTATAGCATCTTTTTGCTTCTGATACCATTCCATGTGTATTTTGTTCCATATCGCACCTCATAGCTTGTTGGGGCTCACGCTGACATAAATATGCACTTCCACGGAGTCCAACTCCAAGGGCGTTTTCGCCTCTCGCACTGTGACATTATATCCGGTGGAAATGGGAACAAGGCCATGCTCCAAAATGAACTGGTTCAGTTCCTGAATGCTTTCCTGCAATCCGGCAGGGTTTCCCATATGCTTAACCAGGAGAGCATTGGTGAGTAGAAAATCCGCTTTCCAAGCATATCCCGAGGGCACCTGAATCTCGTGGTTCAGGGGAATGAGAATTTCCATGTCCAGGATGGCACCATTCGGCCCCTGTTCCACAGAGAATGTTGTTGTCACGGCACACCCATTTTTTTCTGCTCCGGATTTTAGAATGATTTCATCCATCTCTCGGGATTTCTCCACCAGCTCCTGCTGTGTCATTTTCCCACGATAAGACAGGACATTGTGCATCTCAAATGTCATATGCTCTAATACTGCCATTATAAGCGCCCCCTTAATGCAACTTTTTAGACCAATACCACACATCCTGTACAAGCCACTTCATCTCTTTGTGGGCATTACCTATTCTGGTTATATTATCGCACTAAATTGCAAAGGAACCCATTCCTTTTTGGTTCATAAATTTGTTGGAAAACGTTGCTTTTTGTTGCTCCGACGATTATAATTTTCTTAAACTATAAGGAGGGCTATGGGATGGAGAGAGAGTTATCGATTTTGCTTGTGGAGGATGACCCACAGGCCTGTGAGGACATTGCTACCTACATAGATGCGTTGGATGATGTTGTATTGGCCGGCATCACCAACAATTCCTCGAAAGCAGAACTGATGATCCAGGATACCTTGCCGGATGCAGTCATATTAGATTTGGAATTACATGGAGGCAGCGGGAGCGGATTATCACTGCTGCAGGCACTTCATAGCACGCCTCCTGCGAAGATGCCCTACATCTTGATTACCACCAATAACTCTAGTGCCGTGACTTACGAGGCAGCCAGACAACTAGGCGCGGACTTTATCCTCTCTAAGCACCAGAATGATTACTCGGCGCAGAGCGTGGTGGAGTTTTTACGAGTACTAAAGCATGTCATCCAAAAAAACCATGAAAAAATAAATCAAGGGCAGGACTCAACAGAGAGCCCTGCCCAGAAGAATCGGCGTATCACACGCAGAATCTGCCTAGAACTAGATCGAGTGGGGATTAGTACCAAGGCCAAGGGATATCAGTATTTGGCGGATGCCATCCTTCTTGTGTCTAAAGCTCCCACTCCCAACCTGTGTACTATCATCGGTCAAAAATACGGCAAGACCGAGTCCAGTGTAGAACGTGCCATGCAAAACGCCATTGCAAAAGTGTGGCGGACCACGCCCATTGATGATCTGTTGGCGTACTATACCGCAAAAATCAATTCCGAAAAAGGCGTTCCAACGATGACGGAATTTATTTATCATTACGCCAATAAGATCAAAAATGAAGGTTGAGTGGTTCGCTCACATAAATTGTAAATGTTGGACACCAAAATTGATTAAAGTCCAAACATATTGTTAATCCAAACCCAGAACCAGCTCATAAGAACACCTCCTTCCTCTGGATAAGAGTTTAGGAGGTTCTATTTAAAAGATAAATTTGACCTTCGATACCACTTTTTGAAGGTATTTGTTGTTTTTGGGAGATGACTCCGTGATAACCATCTTTATAAAATATATGTTTATCATATTTAGCGGCCTATATTCATCATTCAGACTATCCAATGAACGTTTGTCGTTTTCTTCGACAATACGAATTATCACAGTCTGTGCAATCGTTATATTGCAAGCGATTCTGGTCGCATTTATACGACAATACACGCAAATCATCAGCATTGTCGTAATGATTACTACCTCCATATTTGTAAGTATGGCATTGTTGAAGGTAGAGACGAGTACGGCAATTGTAGTTACAATGCTTGGTTATGGAATCAGTTATTTGCTATATCTCTGCGGCGCAATTATTCTTGGAATTGTAAAGACCATTATCCAGGATAACTCAGTTTCGATTAACTTGCTGTCAGTCATTTTTATAGGAGCATTTCAGGTTTCCCTCAGCATTTTATTTTTCCGCACAAAGCGGCTACGCCACGGTCTTCCCTTCCTAAGCGATTCAAAGTACAGCGATTTGGGAGTCTATCTCTGTGTCTCAGTACTCCTAGTTGCCACTATTCTTGGAGTACAGTCATTGTCAGAACGCACCATAATCGCTCTTTTTTTCCTGTTAATTTGTCTGGGTGTTGTCCTAGGTTATTGGTGGAAAAAATATTTAATTAGAGAATATTTAGAGCATTTACAAAAAGCGAAACACAAAGAACTGGAAAATACAGTTGCAATATTAGAAAACAAAATAGAAACTTTGAGCAAGGAAAATGAAACATTTTCTAAATTAATTCACAAAGACAACAAATTGATTCCAGCCATGGAGTTGGCCGTGAGCCAACTTTTGTACTCTATCGCTCAGGATGATAACGAACAGAGTCGGATGGAACAGGCTCAAAGTATTCTGAAACAACTCAAAGCACTTTCAGAAGAACGCGCCGGTATCGTCAAAAACTATGAGGATGCCAGCCAAAAGCTTCCCTGCTTAGGTCTTAACGGTTTGGATGCACTGTTTCTCTTTATGTTACAAAGAGCCCATATGTCCGAAATAGAATTTGATCTCAAACTGGATGATGGCATTGACCAGATTATCACCGGGAATATCTCCGAATCGGATGTTTCCACCCTCTTAGCTGATTTAATCGAAAATGCATTGATTGCCGCAAATCATACCGAGCATAAAAAGGCAGTTCAGGTAAAGCTGAGCGCCCATGCGGGCATATTTTACATTAGCGTCAGCGATAGCGGTCCTCCATTCCCCCCGGAGGTTCTGGAGCGATGGGGTATTGAACGAATCACCACACACGCAGATACCGGCGGCAGTGGCATTGGAATGATGACTATTTACGAATTGTGCCAGAAATACAGCGCCAGCTTCGAAATTGAGCAGGTGCAAAATGTGTCTCCTTACCGCAAATGTGTTTCCATTCGATTTGATGGACTTTGTTCATTCCGGCTCCGCTAAATAACACGGTTACTCCGTATAGCCATGTCATTCCGGACCTTGTTAGACCTTCTAATTTAACAGAGTCTATCGGCGTTGGGTTCCCCCTTTGAGAGTCAAATGTGACAGCTAGATATGGAGACACTATCCCCCCACCAAGTTCGGAACTAACAGTTTCAACATTACCGTCCGCAGTCCTTACAAGGATTGCGGACTTTTTTATTCATGTTTTCTACGTCTAGCCTTCAAATCTAGTTCTGTCTTGTAACTGGTGTCCTAGTGAATTACCTCAGAAATATAAAGACTCACCAGAAATCCAATGGAATGTGATAGACTCCCAAAGGTTCTCCTGGAATCTTATAGGGTCTATCGGATGCGGAGGGATTCTCATGCACACAGGGATATGTGCATGGATGAAGCGGGATGCCACCACTTGTCTGAACTGCACAAGTTAATTTCTTAAATACACATTGACACGAACATTTGTTCTAATTATAATTGAATCATAGCATACAAAACAGCCTGCATACAGCTCGCATACTTCCCACAATACACTGTACCCCACCGTATTCTCAGAATGCGCTTTTCTCAATTGCCATTCAAACATCACCAACTCACTCCGGAGGAATACAAACAATTTGCCAACAAGGGGGTAATCTAATGATTTTGTCTCGGTAGTGTCAAGAGTTTTGCGCAAATTGGTTTGCAGCCCCTGGCGTGAATG
>CALUUV010000176.1 GCA_944324055.1 Candidatus Gastranaerophilales bacterium
ATATTAGAATCTTCAAAACCTGAATAATTTGTGGTTATTATCAATATTCTTTTCATAATTAAGACTCCTTCATTATTATTTTACATAATTATTTATTTTTATATATAGTTAAACTGACTAAATAATTAATATACACTAGATTAATAGAAGTCTTTCTTTAAAAAAATAATATAATTTTATGAATAAATTTAAAATTATATTATTGGCATTTATATTTACAATTTCAAATTTAAAAGTAAAATCAAATGAAATTCAAGTTGCAACATTTGAGCAATTGATAAACTCTTCACCTATAAATGGAGATACAATTAATGTAATAAATAATTTAAACTCATATGAATCAATAAATAATAACTTTATAAATTTAGATATAAGTTTTCAAGGAAACAAGCATTCACTTGATGGAAATAATGCATTTAGTGGTTTTATCTTGAATAAAGAAAGCCTATTTAACCAATTAGAGATAAGAAACTGTAAAGGTCAACGTTATACAAATTCAAGCTTTGCAGGCGCTGTTTTTAATAGTGGTGGAGAGATGAATATCCAAAGTTCATCATTTAATAATAACTTTGTAGATTCAAGTGGATTAAATTTTGGTGTTGGCGGTGCAGTTTATAATCTTAATGGCGGGACCGTCAATATAAATAATTCATTATTTGAAAATAATTATACAAATGGAGCATCCTCTTATGGTGGAGCTATTGCAAATGGATATCAGAATACAGATGAATATATGACAATAAATAATACTATTTTTAGAGATAATTATTCCTATGGAAGTGCAGTTCCTTATGGAGGTGCATTATATAATCAAGGAACAATAGATATTAATAATACACTATTTGATGGGAATTATGCAGAAGGCGAAGATAGGACATTTGTATATGGTGGTGCAATTTTTAATACAGGGAATATGAATATCAATAATTCTACTATTACTAATAGTTATGCAACAGGAGGAAATAATTCTTATGTATTTGGAGGTTCAATATATAATGGTGGAAATTTAACAATTAATAATTCAAATATTGATAATAATACTGCAAATTGTACAACCTATGCTGATGGTGGAGCTATTTATAATTATGTTAATTCAACATTAACTATATCAAATTCAACAATATCCAATAATAAAATATCAACTAATGCTCAATTTGGTGAAGGTGGAGCAATTAACAATTTAGGAACTCTTATCATTGAAAATACAACTTTAGAAAATAATTATGGCTATAATGGAGAACAAAATGATATATATAACAATAGTTCTGGGGTAATAGATTTTAATTCTGATGGAATAACTAATATATTAAGTGGTATTAAAGGTTCAGGAACTATTAATAAAAATGGAACTGGAGTCTTAAATTTAGGTGGTACAAATAATTCTTATACTGGAAATCTAAATGTAAATGAAGGAACAATAAATTTACTTGCAGGTAGTAGTTATTTTAATGCGCAAAACACAAGTTTTGCAAATAATATAAACTTTAATATGCAAAATGGTGTTATTGATAATGTTAATTATGGTAATTTGAATGTATCAGGAATAGCTAATATTTATCCTGATGTTAACTTTAATACTAATACAATGGATACAATATCTGCATCAAGTTTTTCAGGTAGTGGAAAATTATTTGTTCCTAATTTGGGAATTGAAGGTGTACCTCAAAGCGAATATATAACAATTCCATTTGCTGATTCTACATTAAAGGATTATGTATTATATAATACAAGTACTATTAATACTCCTATTTATAATTATCAAGCTAGTTATAACTCATCAAATGGTGATTTCGATTTTAGAAGAAATGGATTAAATCCTTCAATATTAAATTCTTCTGTTGCTACTCAATTAGGTGGTTATTTATGTATGTTAGATACCTATAAAAATGTATTCTCTAATCTTGATATGGTTATGATTATGCCACCTGAAGAAAGAATAAGTTTTGAATTAAGAAATAAATTCGCAAATGCAAATAATTTAGTTTCTTTATCACCACTTGTAATGCCAGAACAAAATAATGGTATATGGTTTAAACCATACTCAATATTTGAAACTGTAGGATTAAAAAATGGTCCAAAGGTTCAAAATATAAGCTATGGTAGTCTTATTGGTGGTGAAAGTGGATTAAGAGAATTAAAAAATAAATGGTATAACTTATATGGAGGTTATGTGTCTTACAATGGTTCTCATCAATATTATCAAGGAAACGGAATTTATAATAATGGTGGTTTATTAGGTGCTGACACTGTTTTTTATAAAGGAAATTTTTTCTCAGCTTGGACTGCTAATGTTGGAGCAAATGTAGCAGAAGCAAACACAAATTATGGAAAAGATGAATTTGCAATGTTAATGGCAGGAATAGCACAAAAAACAGGGTTTAATTTTTATAGTAGAGAACGTCATTTTGTTATTCAACCAAGTATCTTAACATCATATTCATTTGTTAATACATTCAATTATCATACAGCATCTAATGTTGCAATGAATACAGAGCCACTACATGCAATACATATTGAACCTCAAATTAAATTAATATGGAATCTTAAAAATTTTTGGCAACCTTATGTTTCTGTATCAATGAACTGGAATATTATTGACAAAACTAAATTCCAAGCAGATGATGTATTTTTACCAAATTTATCAGTAAAACCATTTGTTCAATATGGTTTAGGGATTCAAAAACGTTGGGGAGAACGATTAACAGGTTTTGCAGAAGCTATGATAAGAAATGGTGGAAGAAATGGTATTGCATTACAAATGGGATTTAGATTTAGTCTTTAAATTTTAAATAGTGATTTTATTTTGTTCTCTGTTGTTAATTTGCGCTTGTTTAATAAACTTAAATAAGTTAGTATAATAACCAAATCCCATTATAGAAGCCCCTACAACCCACGCAGCAGGACCAGCATAAAATACACTATAATAACCATAAATTGGTGCAAAGAATATTGCAATCCCACAGCGCATGAATAATTCAAGAATACTAGCCCATAAAGGGATTTTAGCTTCTCCCATACCTTGTAAGGCGTTTCTATGAATAAATATTTGACCTAAAAAGAAGTAAAATAATGCACTTATAAACAAATAATTCTTAGCAATATTTAGTATATTTATGTCTTTAGCACCTAAGAATATAGCTACAATATTAGCTCCCCAAAAGTGCATTATAAACCCCATACAAATACTTATTATTAAACAAACAAAAGATGTCTTTCTAACACCTTCATGAATTCGTTTAAATTTATTAGCGCCATAATTTTGAGCCACAAATGCAGCAACAGCAACGCCAAATGACATCATAGGCATAGTTGCGATTTGTTCAATTCTTAATGCAGCAGTCATTGCAGCAATTACATCCGAACCAAAACTATTACACAC
>CALUUV010000177.1 GCA_944324055.1 Candidatus Gastranaerophilales bacterium
TCTCTTGAGCTTGGTGGTCTTGCCGTGGCCGTTGAGCAGATGGCGCTTATTGGCGTGGGCCCGCTTGACGCGGCCGTTCTTGGTCAGCGAAAAGCGCTTTTTTGCGCCGCTGTGGGTTTTAATTTTCGGCATGGTGGTTGGCTCCTTTTCTGTGTGATGGCGGCGGGATACGCCGCAGGGGTTATGCCTTTGCCTTGCCCGCTTTGGCGGACAGGAAGATGCTCATGTGCCGCCCCTCCAACTTGGGATCCTTCTCCAGGGAGGCCAGCTCGGCGCACTGGCCGGCAAAGTCCAGCAGCAGGTCCCTGCCGATGTCGGTGTGGGCCATCTCCCGGCCGCGGAAGCGGACGGTGACCTTCACCCGGTTGCCCTCGGCCAGGAACTTCTGGGCGTTGCGCAGCTTGGTGTTGAAGTCGCCGATGTCGATGCCAGGGGACATACGGATCTCCTTGACCTCCACCACATGCTGGTTCTTCCTGGCCTCTTTCTCCCGCTTGGCCTGCTCGAACTTGAACTTGCCGTAGTCCATGAGCTTGCACACCGGCGGGGTGGCGGCGGGGGAGATCTTCACCAGGTCCAGCCCTTCCTCGTCGGCGCGGCGCTGGGCCTCGGCCGCGGACATGATGCCCAGCTGGCCGCCGTCCGAACCGATCAGGCGGACCTCCCGGTCACGGATCTGCTCGTTGATCTGATGGGTCGCGTTAGCTATGGCAAAGCACCTCCTGAAGAAAGAAAAACGCGGGCGCAGAAACGCCCGCATCCACAGCAAAAACACGCGCGACCCGCGCGGGTTTTCTCCCTGTTGACCTCTTTGCCGGTGGCTGGAGGTGAGGACGGCGGCGCCATTCCTGCTTTGTTTTGCGAAAAACAGTATAGCAGAGGGGCATGCCGCTGTCAACCAAAAATTTTCCGCCCCTTCGGGAAGGCTACAGGGCCAGGCGCACGGCGGAGGCCTGGGGACGGTTCAAGTCCAGCAGGAGGACCTCCAGCTGCCGGTTCATAGCGTAGTTCAGAGTATAGCGGGTGCCGCCGGGGGAGCCGTCAAACACGGCCAGGATGCAGCCGGAGCGGTCCACCAGGTATCGGTCCCGGCGCAGCATACAAAACCGGTCATAGCGCTGCTGCACCACCGTCTCCACATCGCAGGCGTCCAGCACCGCCCGCCAGCGCAGCCGGTCCTGCGGGGGCCAGCGGTCGGCCTGGCCTGGGAAGGGCACCGCCCCTTCCAGGGTGACGTCCGGCCGGGCCTGGCGCAGGGCCAGCACCGCCTCGGCAAAATACAGGTCGCAGCCCTGGGCCATACCGGACAGGAAGTGGCGGTAGCCCCGGCGATACAGTCCATCCAGCTCCCGGGCGATGCTTCCCTTCAGGTCCTGGCAGCGGGGGTCGTCCTCGTCCCACCCCCAGGGCAGCTTGCCGGGGCGGTGGCCGGTGAAGCAGCAGGTGCGTTCCTCCGTCATAGCCGCCCCTCCTTTCGCCTCCATAGTTTACCCAAAGACAGGGGCCGCGTCAAGAGAAAATCGAACAAAAGTTTCAAATGGCTTGCTTGCCCTTTCAGCCTGGCCTGCTCTTCTGGACATGTAGAATGAGGGGAATGGGAGCCGATACGCCTATCTGAGTGTCTCATTGGAAAAATACTTGCCGTTTTTTTCTTAATGTTGTATAATCTGCTCACCAAGAGAGGCAATGGACAGTCACAGGACAAAATGTGGTCAACCATAGCTGGGAGGTGACGTCATGTTGGAGTATCTGCAGAAACAACGGACGGCGGCCCAGGGCCAGGGGGTGGGGCCGGAGCAGACGGCCCGGCCCGCTGGGGTGGGCAACCAGGCCATGCTGTCCATGCTGGTGGGCCAGAGAGAGCAGCCTGCCCGGGCCGCGTCTGGGGGGCAGCCCCTGGGAGACGCCATGCGGGCCAAATTTGAGCGGCAGTTCGGCCTGCCCATGGATCAGGTCCGGGTGCATCGCAATTCTGATGAGCCTGCCAAGTTTGACGCGAAAGCCTATGCTTACGGCAGCGATATTTTCCTGGGGCCAGGGTATGAGGACTCTTTGGAGCACGAGGTCACCCATGTGGCCCAGCAGATGATGGGGCTGGTGCGGCCCACGGGCATGGAGAATGGGATGGCGGTCAATGACGCTCCGGCCTTGGAGCATAGCGCCGATATGGGGGTTGTGCCCCAGACCATGGGGGTGGCGGCTGGGCCGGTGGTGCAGTGTGATAAAAAGCATCGGAAAGATGAGAAAAACTTTAAGCATTGGAAGTCGAAGATCGAGGAATTGATCGAGGCGAAAACGCGGCTGGATGACAGCGGTATCTCACAAGGAGAGAAGGATTCCGCACAAAAATTATGGGATGACCATGGGAATATGCATCAGCAAGTGGAAGCTGTCATGAGAGCCAGGAGATTGTTCACGCAAGAAAACTATGCGGGAGGATCCTTTTCCTACACGGAGTCTCTTGTCGATCGGTTAGCGTCTGCTGTGGTCAGAGGCAGATCCGTGTTTGACGAGCTTCAGCGCATCTCAACGTCTGAACTGCTGATGGGGAGTCTCTACTTTGGAGGAAGCAATCACTATGAGCCCTCCCGAGAGGAGGCAACGGAACGTGAGATCGAGACTGGAACAGAAGGAGGCCGGTTGCGTTTCCTACACTGGCTTGGGCCCAGGTTGGAGCTTTCCGATAAAGTTTTCCGCCGCAATATGCAAGACGGATATCAGACGTGCCTTATGGAATATTTGAGAGGCAAAGTGAACGATAACGGAGAAGGTCTTGCTCACAGGTCCCGCGGTGCGTTGCTGAAGAAAGGCGGAGAGAAAATAACGGATAAAAAAATTCAAAAGCTCATTGATATAGTCGCTTACGCACAGTATGAACTGTCCCAAAACCCAGGTGATAGTCAGGAGATCATAGAGGATGCAATGAACGATGATGGGGAAGCAGCTAAGCGTATTTCACATGCGAACTCCTTCCTCAGGCACCACATGAAAAAGCACAGACTACTTCCCTCCTTTGCGCTGCAGCCGGCGGATCCGGATGAAGCGCGCGCTCATAAAGGAAAGGGGAAAAACAAGAAGGCTTGCATCATTCAATGACTGGCAGCACAACGGGAATCCATTCATGTAAAAAGAAAAATCCATCGTCTCTGGCCCCGCTTGCAACGCAAGCGGGGCCGTGTCCACCGATTCGCTTTTTGAACAATCAGGCGCCGTCTTTGATCCAGCCCCTCTCGCCCAATGGAAGGTCTGGAAAAGAAGATTGGATAAAAATTTCACAAGATTGTGCTTGCATTTTCGCCGCCGCCTGCTATAATGAAAGGTGGAAACAACCCAATAGAACGTCTTCAGGGCGGGGTGAAATTCCCCACTGGCGGTACAGTCCGCGACCCGCGCGCACCCGCGCGGCTGACCCGGTGAAACTCCGGGACCAACGGTTATAGTCCGGATGGAAGAAGATGCGCACAGCACCTCCCATGTTTTGTTGTCGCGCCTGGAAGACTTCTTTCAGGTGTTTCACATTGCATAGGAGGGTTTTGTTTTGAAGAACGCACGCGTGAAGAAGCTGGCGGTCATAGCCATGCTTGCTGCCCTGTCGGTGGTGCTGGTGTGGGCGGTCCGCATCCCGCTGATCCCCATGGTCTCTTTCCTGGAGTACGACCCGGCGGACATCCCCATCCT
>CALUUV010000178.1 GCA_944324055.1 Candidatus Gastranaerophilales bacterium
GTGGCCTATCGTGAAGTGTCGTTGATTCTGCGCCGTCCTTCCGGACGTGAGGCCTATCCGGGCGACATCTTCTATCTGCATTCCCGTCTGCTGGAGCGTGCGGCCAAGATCATCAACCAGC
The DNA here is from genome assembly GCA_944324055.1 of Candidatus Gastranaerophilales bacterium. Classification (GTDB taxonomy): domain Bacteria; phylum Cyanobacteriota; class Vampirovibrionia; order Gastranaerophilales; family Gastranaerophilaceae; genus UMGS1585. The sequence continues at coordinate 122 of CALUUV010000178.1, forward strand.
CCGAAGTGGCCAGCCAGATGAACGATCTGCCCGACAGCCTGAAGGGCAAAGTTAAGGGAGGTGGTTCGCTGACAGCCCTACCCATCATCGAAACACAGGCAGGTGACGTATCGGCCTATATTCCGACCAACGTAATTTCCATTACCGACGGCCAGATTTTCCTTGACAGTAACCTCTTCAACCAGGGCAACCGTCCGGCCATTGACGTAGGTATCTCCGTGAGCCGTGTGGGCGGTAATGCCCAGATCAAGGCCATGAAGAAGGTGGCAGGTACCCTGAAGATCGATCAGGCCCAGTACCGTGAACTGGAGGCCTTCTCCAAGTTCAGCGGTGATATGGATGCGGTCACGGCCCTCACCATCGACAAGGGACAGAAGAATACACGTCTGCTTGTACAGTCCCAATACAGCCCGATGCCGGTAGAGAAGCAAATAGCTATCCTCTACTGCGGAACGCACGGCCTGCTGAAAAACGTCCCGCTGGCCAAGGTTAGCGAGTTTGAACGCAGTTTTCTCGATTCACTCGAAATGAATCATCGGGAAGACGTACTCGATGTTCTCAAGAAAGGAGTCATCGACGACGACGTGTGCAAGAAGCTGGAAGAAACGGCCGAAATGGTTGCCAAACAGTTTGCATAAACATGCGGACTCCGGAGCGATGTACGCAAAGCCTTCCAACAGCTTCTGCGGACATTGCTCCGGAATCCCGATTCAACATTCATAGATTATTCAGAAATGGCTTCACTCAAAGAGGTAAAAAATAGAATAAACTCCGTCAAGAGTACGCGTCAGATTACTTCAGCCATGAAGATGGTGGCTTCCGCCAAACTTCACAAGGCACAGGGGCGGATAGAAAGCATGTATCCCTACCAGCAGAAACTGAATGAAATACTGACAAATTTTCTGGGAACGGATGTCACGGTAACATCACCTTATACAGAGGTACGTCCCGTGACCAAAGTTGCCATTGTCGCTTTCTCGTCCAACAGTTCGCTTTGCGGAGCTTTCAATTCCAATGTCGTGAAGATGCTCGAACACACGCTGGAAGAGTACAGCCCGCTCGGTAAGGAAAACATCCTCCTCTACCCCGTAGGCAGGAAGGTGGAAGAAGCCGTGAAAAAGCTGGGATACACTCCGCAGGGCAGCTTCCAGTCACTGGCCGACAAGCCGGCCTACACCGAGGCCTACCAACTGGCCGAACTGTTGATGGACCTGTATGCCCAAAAGTCGATAGACCGCGTCGTACTGATTTACCACCACTTCAAATCCATGGGTTCACAAGTGTTGCAGAAGGAGGATTACCTCCCCCTCAACCTGGAGCAAATGGCCATGGAAGTGGCCATGCATCCTGACAAGAAGGATATGGCTACCTACAACAACGACTACATCGTCGAGCCTTCGGTGAACGAACTGATAGCCGAGCTGCTGCCAAAAGTGCTTTGCCAAAAGATCTTCACTGTACTTCAAGACTCCAACGCATCCGAACATGCCGCACGTATGCTGGCCATGCAGGCTGCTACGGACAATGCCAACGAACTGATCCAAGACCTGACGCTCCAATACAACAAAACCCGACAACAGACCATTACCAACGAACTGCTCGACATTATCGGTGGCAGTTTGAGGTAAAAAATACAAAATCGGACAATCGGAGGCTGTTTTTATGGAAAATACCCCTATCTTTGTCCGCTGTAAACAACCGAAAACGTTTAGCATATGAAGAGAGCACTTTTATACATGTTGTTTGCCGTGCTAGGCATTGGATATGCGGCCGCACAGGCTGAAATCAAGTTTGACAAGACAACCGCCGACCTTGGCACATTCCCCGAAGAGAAGCCGGTGGTGAGTTGTGTCTTCACTTTCACTAATATCGGTGATGCTCCGCTGGTTATCCATCAGGCCGTTGCTTCCTGCGGTTGCACCGTTCCTGAATATACTCAGGAGCCCGTCTTGCCGGGAAAAACAGGAACCATCAAGGTCACTTATGACGGAACCGGCAAATATCCGGGTCACTTCAAGAAGTCCATCACACTGCGTACCAATGCCAAAACGGAAATGCTCCGCCTGTTCATCGAAGGAGATATGACTCCGAAAGGCGAGAAATAAGAAACCTGACAAACGAATAACCCGAAGAGGATGTCAAAGCAATGAACCTTTGGCATCCTCTTCTTCTTTTTTACGACAAGCTCCCGTCCTTCACTCCCATCCTCCGAGCAAATACATCCACACATTCTGACGAAGTGCTTCGTTGACCTTTCATGAAGTGCTTCGTCACACCCTCACAAAGCACTTCGTCGCACCCTCACGGAGCACTTCGTCAGACTCTCATAAAGCACTTCATGAGACTGCCCCTGTTACAGACGGAAAAGCCAACAGGCATTCTTCCCCATTTATACCATTGATTATTTTGACACCTCCCGTTTTTTTGCTTTCTTTGACCTCCCAATAAAAGGTGTACAATTTATTAAAAACAATATCAAACATTCTACTATGAAACAGGAAGAAGAACAAGTGACCGGTTTGCCGGAAAACGCATTCCGCGAACTGAAACCGGGCGAAACGTACAATCCGCTGATGAGCCCGGACAAGAAGTATCCCGAAGTAAACGTGTGGTCGGTGTCGTGGGGCATCTGCATGGCTATCCTCTTTTCGGCCGCCGCTGCCTATCTGGGCCTGAAGGTGGGCCAGGTGTTCGAGGCCGCCATCCCCATCGCCATCATTGCCGTCGGCGTGTCGAGTGCCGCCAAGCGCAAACATGCTTTGGGCGAGAACGTCATCATCCAGTCCATCGGTGCCAGCTCGGGCGTCATCGTGGCCGGTGCCATCTTCACCCTCCCTGCCCTC
>CALUUV010000179.1 GCA_944324055.1 Candidatus Gastranaerophilales bacterium
AAACACTTGAGTTTTAACTATTGTAACGTTTTTGTATATGTATGTTGTTTATTATATATACTTGTTCTATAATGATAATGTAAAACTGCTATCGTCGTATAAAAATAACCTAGGGATATGTAATGATAATTTTTACACAAAGGATTGTGAATAAATTGTCTTTTGGGGCTATAAGCCTTGATTTGACGTGCTTTTACCTCGGGGGGGTGGGGCAAGTATAGCAGTATAGCAGGTTTTGGACGATGCAGTATTTTGTGCCATTCTGAGCGTATGCGAAGAATCGCAATATCGCGGCAGTATTGCCCTGTTGGCTTAGAATTTCAGAATACATTTACCCCCGTCATTGCGAGCGGAAGCGAAGCAATCTATTGTCTTAAAAAGATTACTTCGTCGGGGGAAAATAGTGCAGTTGAATTTTTAACCTCCACATTTGCCCCTCCTCGTAATGACGTAAAAACCGGTCATTCTGAGGCTTTAACCGAAGAATTTCAAGATTATACCGGTAGTGGTTCAATCCAAAACATTTACCCCTACCCCGGAGGTGCCGCAGCATGATAAGTATCGGCACTGACATAGGGAATTTAATCCTTGAGAATACTTTGAACAAAAATACTATCGGATTAAATAATTCGATAGAGCGAATGACGACGGGGTATAAGATAAACCGTGCAAGGGATGATGCAGCAGGATATTCGATAGCAGAAGACTTGGAGAGTAAAATATCCTCAATGTTGATAGTGCAGCAGAATACGGAGCAGGGAATATCAATGCTTGAAACGGCGGAGAATGCTCTGGATAATATGATGACACTTCTTCAGCGGCTGCGGGATTTGGCGGAGCAGGCATCTAATGACGTATACGGCGATGATTCAAGGGAGGCAATGCAGGCGGAAGCAGATGAGATAATAGAACAGATAGAGGTAATCAGGGCCTCGACTAATTTCAACGGGATAAAGCTTCTTGAAGGAGCTCAGTCACCTGCCGGAGGCTCGGGGACAACTACCTTTAATACAATAGGTGGTGGAAATGTATCCGGTTTAAATTCTATTGCGGCAAGGGTGAATTACGGTGTGCATATAAATACTCCTGATACGGGCGGAACAGCAGTTTCTGCTGCTCCGAAATCAATAGATATAAATACAGTCTTGGATTCAATCGATGATGAGGTAGCAGTTTTATCATCATCTATGGATACTACTCCGGTGAGAGCAACGACATTTGCATCTCCGGCTCCGCTGGCGGTGGATATAGAGGGGGCTGAGGATTTTGCAGCTAATGAAACCAGAACAATAACGATAGACGGGATAAACTATACTGTCACAAACCGTCAGGGGACAAGTTCTTCTCTATCTTATATGAAAGATTCTTCAACAGGGGAAATAACTTTTATCGGAAACTCTTTTACAATCAGGGGGCAGGCAGATGTTCAACATAATATTACGATAAACGGCAGAAATAACTATGTATATGGCGGCGATTTAGATGATACTTTGCAAGAAGTATCTACATATTCTGCGGATACTAATACTGGAAATCGTTTTTATGGAGGAGATGGTGACGATACAATATCAACTAATGGCGGTTGGGTGTATATATACGGCGAAGGGGGAAATGATACAATAACCAGCCGCGGTGCTTATAACTCAGTTAATGCAGGTGACGGTGATGATATTATAAATACGTATGCTAATGCTGAACGAAATTATTCAATAAACGGCGGTGCAGGCAATGATACGTTTAATATTTATGCTTCAAATTATATTTTTAGGGGCGGCGATGGTGACGATACGTTCAATATACATTCTGGAGGTTCTAATTTAATTAACGGAGATGGTGGAACCAATACAGTGACCGGCTCTGTAGGCTCCAATACTACCGTAAATGTTGTAGGGGCGAATGCGAATATTGTTGATTTTGCAGGGAGTGAAACCAAAACGGTTAATATAAACGGAATTGATTATACCGTGACCAATAATTCTACAAGTGCCAACTCTCTTATTTATCAAGTAAATTCTTCGACAGGCAGAATTATTTTTAGAAAAGCAACTACATCAGGTATGACAATAAGAGGTGATGTTAATGCGGTTCATAATGTTCAATTAGCTTCACAATATCTTTCATTTTACGGCGGAAACAATGATGATACAATTATCATTTCTGATCATCAGGTAACGGTTCGTGCCGGTGACGGAGATGATTCAATTTCTATGTCCGGTTATGCATATGCAACAATTTACGGTGATGCCGGGAACGATCGTATTACTATTAGTAATCAAAATGGCAGCAGGGCAAGAATTTTCGGCGGCGATGGAGATGATATTTTATCACTGGCAGGTTATACAAATTATATTGATATGGGAAATGGAAACGATACGGTTACAGCAACATCTACATCGAGTCTTAATAGTATTATAGGCGGCAGCGGTACAAATACTATTACTGATAGCGGTACTACTAACTGGATAAACGGCTTCGGGACACAAGATAATGCTCAGGCATTTACTGTTGGGGCTAATGCTACTCAGTCGGTCACAATCAACGGCAAGTCATATACGGTTTCAAATAGTTCCGGATACAGTAATACCCTTTTATATGCTTATAATCCTGTTAACGACAGAACAAGCCTTGCAGGATATTTTATGTCTATTACCTCGCAGTCTGATACGGAGCATAATCTTGATTTTTACGGATATGCCAGTACACTTCGCGGCGGAAATATGGCGGATGATATTAATGTTTATTCTGTGCAAGCAACAGTTTATGGATTAGGCGGTAATGATAATATTACAATTAGAACAGGACAAAATTCAGTATATGGCGGGGACGGTGATGACAATCTTACTCTTTATAGCGGTGGAAATATCTCTGGTGAAAACGGCAATGATACTTTAAACATAAATGCTAATAATAATACTTATTCAACAGCCGGCGGAAATGGTGACGATACATATAATATTAATGCTGCTTGTT
>CALUUV010000180.1 GCA_944324055.1 Candidatus Gastranaerophilales bacterium
AGAGACTTTTCTATTATCCCATCTGATAATTTAGTATTTATTAGAGATGTAAAAAAAGGCACAGATAAACTTGTGGTTGGTGAAGGACAGATTAATTCGTTTTTCCAAGATGTACCTCGCAATTTGTTTGAAAAACTTAAAAACGATTACTGGCATTGTGAATATTCTACATATTTTGCACCTAGAGTTTTTTCTATGAAAAACTCAGATGTTGTTAGGGAATTTATTAAAAAAGGGTTAAATCCTAGAAAGATTTTTGGTGGAACTCCATCAAGCAACACAGAAAAATACATATTAGCAAAAATGCAAAAGTCTCCGACAACATTCACAAAAATAGTAAATAAGATGCTTGAGATGCAAGACGATTCAAACGTAAACTCTAATTCAACAAGTGAATTATTAACTAATGTACTTGGTATTGCAGAAAGAATTAACTTTAATAATGCTATATGGATGCTAGACAGATTAGTAGAAAGTAATAGTGAATTTCATATTCCAGCATTTAAAGGATGGTATGGAGAAGCAGTAGATTGGATTCCAACTTTAATCGAAAAATATAATTTAGATTTCCAATCCTTAATTAATTATTTGTTTTTTGATTTATACACTCAAGGAATTAATTACATAGATGAATCAGTTCTTCAATTATATGACGATACTCTTAATATGCAAACATTAATGTATGATGGAAAGGTAAGAGATAAGTATCCAAAACATTTAAAAGAAGCACACGATAAAGTAACTCTTGTTTATAACTTAAATCAAGAATATTTCGACCATCAGATTGCTGTTAAGTTACATAACGAATGTAAAAATTTGGAGTATAAAGATGAGAACTTTTGTATTATTACTCCAGAAGATTCTTCTGAATTAATAAATGAGGGAATTTCATTACATCATTGTGTAGGAAGTTATGTAGAAAAAGTTAATAAAGGGAAAACTTCAATATTATTCTTAAGAAGAACAGAAACTCCAAACGAATCACTTATTACTATTGAATATCAAGATGGGTCAATCAAACAGGTTAGAGGTCTTTGTGAAAGATTGATGACTACTAAAGAAAGAGAATTCTTTGACAAATGGGTTAAAAAATTTAAAATAAAAGTAGATGGAGAATAAAGGAGGTATATTTATGACAGAGCAAGAAGTTAAACAAACTATAGATAATTTAAAGGATTTTAAAAATACAACTGTAAATTTCAATGAAAACAAAAAAATTTGTGATGTATATACAAGATGCACCTTACCTCAAGAAGACTTTTTAGCAAAGGTAAAATCTGTAAAGAAAATAGAGGTTGTGCAATGTGATTTTGGAATTTTTGAATTAATTATTCCAATAAAAGACTTAGAAAAAACATTAGATTCTTTTGTCAAAACTTTTTCAGAAGAATAATTCTATATTATATAGAGGAGTGAAAAATATGGCATATTTTTGTTTAGACTGTTTTAATCTTATTGAAGGAACAAATCTTACATATGAAGATGTAGATTGTGATATGGATTTCTGTGAAAGATGTGGAAAAAATACGAACTGTGTTGTTAGCGTACATAAAAATTCAGAAGAAGAGGAGGATATGTAATTGCATAAAATGGATACTATAAAAAGCAAAATGAAAATAGGGAATATATCTATAGATTGTACTCAACATTTCTCTAGACAACAAAAAGAACACTGGAAAGAATATTTTGGAATTATAATAGAAGATGCTCCAAATACAAATATATTATTTTCTGCAACTGTAAAAGTTCATTGGTTAAACGTAAGAAGTGGCGCTGGAACAAATTATGGTAAAGTAAGTGTTCTAAAATATAACGATGAAGTTAAAATTATTCAAACAAAGCTCATCTGTCTAAATAAATGGGAAACTCCTCATCTTTGGGGACAAATTGCAGAAGAAGATAAAAAGACACTTTGTCAGGAGGAATGGATTTGTTTAGACTATTGTAATTTAATCGACAACTTATAAATCGTTTTTGAGACGTTTTTATATCTAGGCATATAAATTTCATTACTTAGCAAAAAAAGTGTCTAGATTTCGATTGTCGTAAGCGTAGGAGGGTATTATGAAACAGTTGGTAGATGATAAAACAATGGAGGAAAATATACAATTGATAGGAGAGAAAACTTGCTCTTACAATGCAGATGCTATAAAAGTTTTAACTCCTCCAAAATACAAGTCAATATTACGCATTGGTAATTTAGACTATATGTGCACAAAATCTTTTACAGAAAAACAAAAACAAAATTGGTTAGAAAATTTTGGTGTAGAAATTATAGATTGTGAGGAAAAAGATAATGAAAAGTATTGAAGAAATAAGAGAAATTACTAGAGATGCTATAGAAAAGAAAAGTCAGCTAGAAAAAGAAGAAAAAAAACTAAAAAAGGAAAAAGTTGCTTTAAAATTCAAAGACTTTGAAATACAGATGGAAGATTTTATAGAAGATGTATTTAAAGAGATTGAAATCCGTGCGAGCAATGGTTTGGGATATGTCTACTATATGTATGAAATTCCAACTCCTTCTAAAAAATATAATGATGACGCAGAAGATTTTATAGAAGTTTGTGTTGCATATTTTGAGTCATTAGGATTTATCGTAAAATACGAAAAAAGATATAGTGGGTTCCCAGATAAAAAAAATATTTCTGGAATACAATTTGTTTTTTATTGGGGAGGAGATATTGTTAGGAACAATAAACTTACGAATGAAATAAATACAGCTATTGAACGTCTAGATGGAGATACTGGTAATATATCAGACGGATACCATACATTTGATGAACTTTACTACCACAGATGCGTATTGTTCTCCCTTATTTGTAATCAAAACAATATTGTTGCTTGGAAAAGTAAAAGGCATTTTACAGGAGATATGTATGATGGAATGTTTATTGTTGGCATAGAAACTCCATATGGTCAAGTAACATATCATTATGATTTAAAATATTGGGATATGTTTAAAGTTCAAGAATTGGAATTTGCTCCAGAATGGGATGGAAGTTCTCCAAGTGATTGTATAGAAAGAATGAGAATCTGGAGTAATAGTATAAAATAAAGGAGAAATGTATGGAAAATATGAAGATTAAGTCTACATATAAAATAAGTATAATTTTAGCTATATTTGTTATAGGTTTTATAATAGGTGCATTTATTGCTATATCTACACCTACTCCTTATAAATTTATTTTAGTTCAATACAAATTTGTTAAGGAT
>CALUUV010000181.1 GCA_944324055.1 Candidatus Gastranaerophilales bacterium
TATTAGAAAAGCAAAAAGAGTCTGATAGAAAATATCAAGAATTAATAGAAAAAATATTGAGTGCAGCTCAAAAACCTCATTTGTTAACAGAAGAAGAAAATTCAAGAATGACAAAAATTGATGAAGAAATAGATTTGTTTTTAGAAAAAGCTTTAATATCTAGTAAAGCAAGTAGAGTTAGTCTTGTTAAATATCATAATGGAGGAAATGATATGCTCGGGAACTCTATATTGAAAATGAGTATGTCAAATGAAAAGTGTGCAGCAGGAGTAATTCATTTACTAAATAATTTTCAAAATCAATTACGAAGTGCATTTGCATATTGGGTTAAAGAACTAGGAGATAAAGGATATTGTTTTATCGAGGATGTAGAAGACGTAAAGGATTTAGACAACTCAATATATCAATATATGAAACAATGTGGGGTAAAAGCAAAATATGGAATTGCAATAAAAAATACAGTAACAGGAAGCGTTATAGGGTATTTGTGTATGGATTTTTCTGATAAAGACGACATAGATTTAGAACAAATAAAACACTGCCTAAACGACAAAAAATTAAAAATAGAAGCATTGTTGAATTTAGAATAGAAAGGAGAAATAATATATGTTTATAGCGGTAGATAACGGTATTTTAAATATAAAAAGGGTAACAACTGTTGAAATAGACAGAGACACTCCATCAGAAATCAATTATTTATTTAGTGATGGAGGAGTTATTAAAGAGAAATTTGATAGTGAAGAAAATGCGCAAACAAAATTTGATGAGTTAGCAGAGAATACTATTTTTCTTCAAACAAATGATGAAAGATTAGTTAATTCAATGTATATTAAAGATGTTGAAAAAGATTTCATTAATAATAAAAGATTAGTATATGTGCTATATAATGGAGCTCCAGTTAAAGAAACTTATAATAGTGAGACAGAAGTAGATTCTGCTCTTGAAACACTAAAATCAACATTAGAATCTATGGGAGAAGGTGGAGGAGAAGGTGGTTCAATTGACTTAACTCCATATCTAAAGAAAACTGATGCAGCTAGCACATATGTTCCAAAAACAGAATTAGTAAATTTAGCAACACAAGAAGATATAGCTGATTTTATAACAAAAAGTGTAAATGATTTAGTAAATTATTACAAAAAATCTGAAGTAGATGGTTTAATCAATGCGATAACAACAATCTCTTTACAAGTTGTTTCTAATAAAGAACAAGTTACAGAAACAAATACTATATATTTTGTTCCAGCAGAAAATGGAGAAGAAAATGTTTATGATGAATATATCTTAGTAAATAATAATCCAGAGAAAATAGGAACATCAGAAGTAAACCTATCAGAATATTTAAAGAAAACAGATGCAGAAGGAACTTATGCAAAAATCGCAGATATTCCAGATATAAGCAATTTAGCAACAAAAACTGAAGTTGGATTAAAGGCAGATAAAACATATGTTGATACAGAATTAGAAAAGAAAGCAGATGTAACTGCAATCCCAACAACAACATCTCAACTAACTAATAATAGTGATTTTACAACAAAAGCATATGTTGATGGATTAGTTGGAGATGTAGAATCTTTGTTAGGAGGTATCTAGTATGAGTATACAAACAGAAATTGAAAGATAAAAAAAAAAAAAAAGTGCATTAAAAACATCAATCACTAATAAAGGTGTTATTGTTGACGAAGGAAAAAAGTTAAATGAATATAGTGCTTTGGTAGACTCTATAGTTGATTTAAAAGGACAAATAAAAACAGTTGTTCCTTCAACATCAGAACAAACAATATCTCCAGATGCTCAATATAATGGTTTAACATCTGTAACTGTTAATGCCGTTACTAGCGCAATAGACAGTAATATTGTGGCAGATAACATCAAAAAAGATGTTTCTATATTAGGAGTTACAGGTACTTATGCTCCTGAGGAAGGAATTAATACATCAGATGCAAATGCTACAGCTGATGACATCGTTGTAAACAAAACAGCATATGTAAATGGGCAGAAAATAACAGGTACTATTCCTACTGCTACTACTATTACAGGAGATGGTAGTATTCAAGTATCAGATGGAACTATCAAAGCTAGTGCTACAATATCTAATAATACTTATCTTTATAGCGATAGTGCTGAAAGAACAATATTGATAAATCTAACAGAAAATCAAATAGCAGAAGCATTAGGAATAACAGCAGACAAAATAAAAGCTGGAGAAGTTATTTGCGGAATAGAAGGAATTTATTCTGGAGAAACAGTAGAGTAATAAGAATTTAACGAATATAATGAAAATGTATTTTTAGACATAAATAACATCGGGGAACCTTTTCTCCGATGTTATTTTTTTAATTTCCATCTAACTTGACAAACCTTTGTCGGTATTATATAATATATATAGGTGAGAATATTGGATATAACATTAGAAGATTTACAAAAGGCAATAGTTGTTGGAGGAACCAACTGGGGAGTTCAGAATAATGAACAAGACAGAAAAACAAAATTTATTTATGATGTAAGAGATTTTAAAACATTAAAACTTCTATGTGATAACGCATTAACAAAAGAAGAAGATAGAAAGTATGCTTATCATAGATGGGTAAATTTTTGTTCTTCTATTTATTTTTGCAATACAATATAATAATTTTCTTTCTATTGGATAGCAAATGATTCTTTTGGTATCTTTTTCTAGCAAAAATGATTTGTTACCTAATATTTCACTTTCTTTGGAATGAATTTTACATATCGTAATATTGTCACAATTTTCTTCTATCATCTTTATGAAATCTTGTATATATTCTTCTTTTGTTTTTACATGTCGTTTTACTTTTTCATAATCTTTATAAGAGGCCTCTATTTTATATAGTATACTTAGGAGAAGATTTTTTGCACTTTCATCAAAGGCTTTTTTTTCTAATATCATTTCAAGTTCGTTGTTATAA
>CALUUV010000182.1 GCA_944324055.1 Candidatus Gastranaerophilales bacterium
CTTTCAGCCTCTAATTTAGCTTTGTTAACGGCATTAAGACTTCCGCCAAGGCTTGATTCCATCTGGCTCATAAAATTCCCCATACCGTAAGGATCATTCTTATCGTTGAGGGGAACAGACTTTGCAGCTGTATCAAGCGCCTTTTGAAATTCAGTTGTATCAGTTTCAAACTGAAAAGAGGCTTGCCCCTGAAGATAGCGGTTATAATCCTTAACCGCATTCAAGTTAAATTCTGTATTAAATCCCTCTATATTTGTTGAAAAATCCATCTTTTACACCCTTAAAATCTATTATATGTTCATAGCAGTCTGCATCATTGTTCTAACGTTCTGCGCAACCGTTGCGTTAGCTTCATAAGCCCTAGATGCCGAAATCATACCTACCATTTCTTCCACTATATTAATATTCGGCATATCAACATAACCGTCTTCATCCGCATCAGGATGTGAAGGATCATAGATTGTTTTTATGGCATCCTCGGCCTCATAAATCTCATCTACTTCAACTCCGCCGGTTACCATTCCGTTATTAAGCGCTATATTAGCATTAATAAGCATATTACCGGTTTTGGGGTCAAACTGTGCATCAGGAGCGTTGCTTGAAAAATTTGAGTATCCTCTGTTTATATTGTCTTCATAAATTGTTCTAAAAGATACGTCTTTTTTTATATAAGCACCTTTTGCCCCATTTGGCTGACGGGTTGTGTTAACGTTTGCTATATTACTCGCAATAGTATCAAGTTTCACTCTCTGTGCGGTCATTCCTGAACCGGCTATATCAAATATATTAAAACTCATATTTTATACCTCCTATTGACCGGAAATCACTCTGGATACGCTTTCAAAGGCTCTTTGTTCCAAATTTGAAAGTACAAGATATCTCATACCGGTTTTAGATAAATCCATCATTTCGCGCTCTAATTCGACATTATTTCCGGTTGCATCACCCCCGCTATAGATATCAGTAACGTATTGGGGTTTAAAATCTTCATACGTATTACTCTTTAAATAGGCCTTCTCTTGAAGTGTCGGAGTTCTGTATGTATGAACTTCTCCGGTAAATACATCGACCATTGGCGGTTTATATTCAATACTGTTCTGGGATTTAATATAATCTTTCAAATCCTCTTTTTCCATTATTTCAGAAAGCTGGCTTTCAAAAGCAACTTCCTTTCTTTGATACCCCGGAGTCATAACGTTTGCAATATTGGATGAGATTGCATGCTGGCGGTCAAGAAGCCCGTCAAGCCCGAGTTTAGTTATTTCCATTGTTCTTGATGTAATCAGATCCATAGTTTAATCCTCCCTGTCCACCACGCCTAAACGGATTGTAAATTCCGTATAATCTTCACTGTGGCGGGAAAGTTCAAGCTCGCCCAATTGTTCTTCAATAGATTTTTTGCAAATCCAGAGCCCCAAGCCGCTTCCGGTTGATTTTGTAGTGAAACCCTCTTTAAATATGTCATCGGGATTTTCAATTCCGGGTGCATTGTTTGAGATTCGTATCATTGCAAAATCATCTTCTTTTTCAGTCATAATTTTAATATACTTATCATTTTGGACATTTTCCGCAATTTCGTCAATTTCAAACGCTTCTGCTGCATTTTTAACAAGATTAATTATTACCGCTGCAAGTTTTTCTTCGTCAGAGAGAACAAAAATATCCGGAGTGTTTTCAACTTCTATCTTAATATTCTTGCCTTCAGCATAGACTTTTGAAAGCTCAACAGCATTTTCTACAATTTCCGCTAAATTATTTTTCTTAAGTTCCGGTGACTCAGAAGATTTCAACGTGATTAAAGAATTTCCTGCCATTTTTAATGCCTTTGTGATTGCATCGGCTGCATTTTTAATTCCTTCACGATCGACTTCTTCCTTATCAACGTATTTCCTGATAATTTCAGCGTATAAATCGCATATTGAAAGCTGATTTTTTATTTCATGAGCAGTAATTCTGGTTTTCTTGATATTATAATCAACCGGCCGAATTGAGGCAGCACTTTTTTCCGCATACCCAAGAACCGCATCACTAGATGCCTCATCCAAATTATCCAGCAATCTCCGGATTGATGCATTCATAAGACTGTTATCACGTCTGTCCGGATTATATTTTTCCATAAACGGAGAAATATCAATCTTTGAATTTCTCTTTATAATATCAAGAGCCTCTCTTTGGAGTTTAGAATTATACACAGAATAGTATCTGACCGTATTATCATCTCCGGTATGAGAATCCCAAAGAAGAATTGCAACATACCTGTGAGTCATAACACAGAGGAATTCGGTATTAGCCCAGACTTTTTCCACAAGGTTTTTGGAATTATCGGAATAGTCGTACGATTCGACTTCAGAGAATTCCAATCTCTTCAACAAACCCTGCAAACCGTCTTTATTAATGATTCTGTATAATACGACTCCGCTTTCAGGAGAATCCAAAAGCGGTTCAAGAGCAGAACGGACAAGACATCTGAGTGCCTGCTTTGACAAGAACCTGTTTCCTTGTGAATCTATGAGTTCTCTTAAGTAATTCTGCTGTCGTACTATTTTTTTCATGTTTTAGCTTTCAAGTTTGATTTTTCAAAAATTATGCAGTTAATTTGATTTTTTTAGATAAAAAACCATTATTTATTGCGTACAAAACTGCCTGAGTTCTGTCATTAACCTGCAATTTTTGGAAAATGTTGTTAACGTGGGTTTTAACGGTTGTTTCAGAAATAAATAATTTGTTTGCAACCCCTTTGTAAGTTATACCCTGAGTCAAAAGTTCAAGCACTTCTTCTTCTCTCTGGGTAAGGTAAGAAAGAAGGTTCTCTTCTTCTGTTTCCTGTTTTGCGGTTTCTTCTCTGAAAGATTGTTGAAAATATTCAAAGAATCTGGAAGAAAGTGCAAGCGGAAGATAAATTTTTCCGTTAAGAACTTCTTCTATTGCATAAATTAACTGAGCAGATGCCATAGTTTTTAATACATAGCCTTTAGCGCCAATTTTCATAGCTCTGAAGATTAAATCAGCATCATCATATCCTGAAAGAGCAAGAACTTTTGTGTCCAAATCAAGTTTAGCAATTTCAAGTATACCCTGCAACCCGTCTTTTTCCGGCATATTCATATCCAATAAAACAATTTCCGGCTGATACTTTTTAATCAAATTTAAACCCACATTAATGTTAGTAGCGATACCTACAACATCAAAAGTACCTTCAAGGTTCAGTAATTCTCTGATACCTACTAAGTGTTCATAATTGTCATCAATTAAAAGCACTTTGGACTTTTT
>CALUUV010000183.1 GCA_944324055.1 Candidatus Gastranaerophilales bacterium
ACCTTGCAGTATCCTAGTACTCGTTCTTACCGAATTAATTGTTGCTCATTAAAAAGCGTACTTCGGCAGTCAACAAATTTATCTTATAATAAACAAAAAATACTTACAACCCTTTGATTACAAGTTGTTAAGAGATTTATAATATACAATAAAAGAGTAACTTTCGTTACTCTTTTAAATGTTGTTTGTTTAAAATAAAGAATACTACCAGCTAGCTTTAGTAACGCCAGGTAATAATCCTTGGTGTGCCATTTTTCTTAAGCAGATTCTGCAAAGACCGAAATCTCTGTGGAAACCGTGAGGACGACCGCAAATACTACATCTGTTATGTAGTCTTGTTTTAGGATATTTTCCTTTTGCTGCTAACATTTCTCTGGTTCTTTCTTTATTTATCATCGCTTTTTTAGCCACGATTTTCTCCTTTATGTTTTAGTAATTATTACTTGTTCATTCCTTTAAAAGGCATACCGATTAATCTTAATAATTCTCTTGCTTCATCATCAGTGTTAGCAGTTGTAATTATTGATACGTTCATACCTTTTACTAAATCAACTTCTTCGTAAGTAATTTCTGGGAATAAAGATTGTTCTTTTAAACCTAATGTGTAATTACCACGACCGTCAAAACTTTTTGCGCTGATACCTCTGAAGTCACGAATACGAGGAAGAACTACACAGATTAACTTTTGTAAGAAATCATACATTCTTTCACCGCGTAATGTAACCATTGCACCAACAGGCATTCCTTCTCTTAATTTGTATGATGCAATTGATTTTTTAGCTTTTGTAACAACTGCTTTTTGACCAGCTATTTTTGTTAATTGAGCTTCAATTGCTTCAGCAATTTTAGAGTTGTGAGAAGCTTCCCCTACACCCATGTTTAAAACAATTTTGTGTAGTCTAGGAATCATCATATCATTTTCATAGCCGAATTTTTCTTTCAATGCAGCTTTTACTTCTGATTCATATTTTTTCTTTAAACTAATTGTTTTTGTCATTTTTATTTTTCCTCTTTACAAAGATGATATTAATGTCGTTTCGCTTACGCTAACACATTAAACATCTAACTGTTCACCACATTTTTTACAAACACGAACTTTTTTACCGTCTTTGATTTCATGTTTGATTTTGGTTGGTTTTTCACAACTAGGGCAAACTACCATTACATTTGAAGAATCTAATGGAGCTTCAACTTTTACCAATCCACCTTGGATACCAGCCATTGGGTTTGGTTTTTGTGCCTTAGTTACCATATTTGCTCCTTCAACGATAACTTTCTTATCTGAAGGAATTGATTTTTTTACGTTTCCGATTTTACCTTTGTCTTTACCAGCTGTTACGATTACTCTATCGCCGGTTTTAACATGTAAAGATTTTTTATTTTTATCTTTCATCATTGGCTCCTACTATATTACCTCTGGCGCTAGAGAAACAATTTTCATAAAGTTATTGTCTCTTAACTCACGAGCAACTGGTCCGAAAACACGTGTTCCACGTGGGTTGCCATCTTTGTTTATAACAACAGCTGCATTATCATCAAATCTGATTACTGATCCGTCTGCACGAGTGATATCGTGTTTTGTTCTTACGATTACCGCTCTTACAACTTCAGATTTTTTAACAGCCATATTCGGAGTAGCATCCTTAACTGTTGCGATAACAACATCACCTACTGATGCAAATTTCTTATTTGAGCTACCCATTACACGGATAACTAATAATTCTTTTGCACCTGTATTATCTGCTACTGTTAATCTAGTTTCTTGTTGTATCATTTTCTACTTTCCTTTATTACTTTTAGAAGATTGGAAGGATGGATTCTTAGGTTATACCCAAGCCCTCCATACATCTATACCTCTATTTTGCTTTTTCTACAACTTCAAGAAGTGACCAACGTTTGCCACCTGATAAAGGTTTTGATTCAACGATTCTTACGATATCGCCTACGCCGCATTCGTTGTTTTCGTCATGTGCCTTGTAGTTTTTGTTTGTTTCAATAATTTTCTTGTATTTTGGATGTGGATCATAAGATGCAACTTTTACAACTATTGTCTTATCCATTTTATCGCTTATTACGATTCCTTGTCTTTCTTTCTTAGGCATTTTCTACCTCTTTTTCTTTTTCTCTAATAACTGTCTTAGCTTGTGAGATGTAGTGTCTTGTTTTTGCAATTAATGAAGGATCTTCTAATTTGTTCATAGATTTTTTTAATCTTAGATCAAATAATTGCTTTTTGAAATCAACAACTACGTCTTTAAGTTCTTCGATAGTTTTTTCACGCATATCTTGTAATTTCATTACTTTTATCCTTATTTAACTTGTTCCGTCGCTCGTTCGCATTTTACGGGTCTACGATACTGACCTTCGTCAGTCTCTTCGCCCTTAGCTCACTTGCTCTTTTTCAACAACTTTTACTTTGATAGGTAATTTTTGTGCTGCTAATTCTAATGCATGAATTGCAGTATTTCTATCAAAATAATCTAATTCAAATAATAATCTGTTTGGTTTTACTACTGATACCCAGTATTCAACGTTACCTTTACCTGAACCCATACGAGTTTCAGCAGGTTTTGCTGTAATTGGTTTATCAGGGAATATTTTAATCCAAACATTACCACCACGTTTGATTTCACGAGTCATAGCACGTCTTGCTGCTTCGATTTGGCGGCTTGTAATCCAGCCTGGTTCAAGAGCTTTTAGTGCATAACGACCGAATTCGAATTGTGTACCTCTTGTTTCAGTACCTTTCATTCTACCTTTCATCATTTTGCGGTATTTTGTTTTTTTAGGCATTAACATTTTATATTACTCCTGTCATTATTTACTGCTAACTTCTGCAGATTTTGAGCGTCTTGAACGCTTGTTGAATTTTTCTGCTGAATCTTTTGTATTTTTTGATTTAACATTTTGGTCTGCTTTTTCGCCTGGCATTAAATCACCTTTGAAAATCCAAACCTTAACACCGATTTTACCCATTATTGTATCAGCTTCTGTGAAACCATAGTCTACGTCAGCTCTTAATGTTTGTAATGGAATACGGCCTTCTTTTGCCCATTCTGAACGAGCAATTTCTGCACCACCTAAACGTCCTGATACCATAACTTTGATACCTTGAGCGCCGGCTCTCATTGTTCTTTGCATTGCTTGTTTCATTGCACGTCTGAATGCGATACGTTTTTCTAATTGTTGAGCAATTGATTCTGCTACTAATTGTGAATCTAAATCAATTCTTGCTACTTCAACTACATTAATAATTACTTGTCTTCCGATATATTTTGAAACTTCTTGTCTAAGTTCATCTATACCTTGACCACCTCTACCTACTACGATACCAGGTTTTGCTGTAACTACTGTTATTGTTGTACTTGATGCTTTTCTATCAATTAAGATTCTTGAAACACCTGCTGCGTACAATTTTTTCTTTACAAATTTTCTAATTTTAGCATCTTCTGCTACAAATACTGCATAATCTTTAACTTTAGCGTACCAAGTACTTAACCAAGGTTTGATTATACCTACTCTAAATCCGGTTGGATGTGTTTTTTGTCCCATTTTT
>CALUUV010000184.1 GCA_944324055.1 Candidatus Gastranaerophilales bacterium
ATAGGTGCTGTAGATATATCAACTGAAGGCTAATATATTATAGGCTTATTCCAGAATGCAGATATTTCTACATTAGTTCATGAAACAGCCCATATCTTTAGAAGAACAGTTTTAGATACAGAAATGCTTACACAAGCTGAACACGCTTTAGGAGTTAAAGATGGCAAATGGACTAGAGAAGCAGAAGAGGCTTTTGCTACAAGTTTTGAAAGATATCTTGCAGAAGGTAAGGCTCCAGTTGCAGGATTAGAAGGTCTATTCGAAGCATTTAAATCATGGTTAACGCAGATATATATTCACTTGACACAGTCACCAATGGAACAGGATTTGTCTCCAGAAATCCGTCAAGTATTTGACCAATTATTCTCAGAAGAACGCGTCAAGATGGCTGAGCAGGCAGGCTTTAGAAACGAAGATGTTACTAAATCCCTGTACGAGACAGCTTTGACCCAACATAAAAATCATTTAGAGCAAATTAATAATAATATTCGAGACATAGAGTCTATACTTAAAAGAGAAATTATTCCAGATGAAACTACTTTTGAGCAAATGCGGCAAGCAAAATTAGCTCGATTAGATAGCCAATTAAATATGCTTTCTGTACAACAAGAATTAACTCCTGACGAAATTCAAACCAGAATGAATGACATTGGAACAACTATTCGACAAGCCGAAAATGAATATGCTCAAGTAGCTGATAGTCAATTCCAGAAGAATATGGATTTACAAAATAATCAAATGGAATTTTATGAAAATGAGCTTATTCTAGACCGACAAGGCTTAGAGTCCTATGCGCATACATTAGGCTTGACTGAAGAACAAATACAACGATTATTAGACGAGGGCGACCCAACTCAACCAGAATTGCGTTTATCTTCTTTAAAACAAGAAGCAGAGGCAAATAATATTTTAGAAGGCGCTTTAAGAGAATTTGGTAATTGCGCAAGAGGAGAACTATAATGGCAAATAATAAAGTTTGTAGTATCGCTTTCAAGCAAGCATTACAGGAGAAGTTAGGATATTCTATTGAAGATATTGAAAAATTGAGAAAAGAATATTTTGATACAGTCAAAGAAGTTAATGCACAATATAATAAATACAAAGCTTCAGATGCTTATGATGAAGCAGTTAAACAGATGATGGATATTCGTAAAATTAGAAACATTCAAAAGCGAAGACAAGCATATAAAAATCTTGAAAAAAGACTCACGATTGAACAATTTATAATTCAGAATTATCCAGATGACTATAAAACGGGCACAGATAGATTTATGCAGCTAGTTGGTTATTCTAAAGAAGCTAAAGCTAGTAGCTATTATGCAGATTTTCAAAGAAGACTTTTAGGTCGTGATGGATTTGGAGAAGACTATTCTAAACAATTAGCAAGTGGTAAGTACGACAAACTAATTTATCAAGAGTTATATTATATGGATAATCCTGAAGCTGTAGCCCGTGATAAACATATGCAGCATCCAGATGGCTCCTTTACAGGGGACCCGATAGCCTATAGACTTGCTGATATTATATTCAAAGTTCAAAGAATCGCAGTTCAAGACGCAATAGATGCTGGAGCAGATATTGCATTGATACCAGGTTATATGGCTAAACAAACACATAGCCAGGATAAATTTTTACATAAAAAGTTTGGAAGAACTGAAGCAGAGAAAAAGGCGACCTGGAAAAAGACTATTCTTCAGTATTTGGATATGGAGAAGACCTTTGGAGACCTGCCTACAGGTATGACACCAGATATGGTTTTAAATAATATTTGGGATAATATTACTAAAGGTAGACATATGGCTTATATGCCAGAAGAAATTTCCTTTATTCCAGGTAGAAATATTACAAAAAGGGCTGCTGCAGAAAGAAAACTATTCTTTAAGGACGGCGCTGCTGCATATGAATACAATAGACAATATGGCGCGGACAACCTACGAGAAACTGTCCTATTTCAGCTCGGTAATATGGCTCATACTACTGTTCTATTAAATTATATGGGGAGCAATCCTAGATATAATTTTGAAACAGTATTTAGAGAATTACATCGTAGAGCAAGAGAGGAAAATAACCTAAAGAATATTAATTACTTAAAACAGGGTGCTGGGCCTAATGCACCATCCTTAACACGCTGGGCAAATAATCAGCTTGCAGAGTTATTAGGCGAAACTCAAATCCCCGGAAGCGCTAATATGGCAAAAATTAACTCGATGATTCGCTCTATGAATAATGTAGCATTTCTAGGCGGTTCATTACTAACAGCTTTTATGGATTTAGCTTCATCTCCTATAGTAGCGCATCTTCAAGGCAGAGGATACATGGGTGCTTTACAAGATGCTGTACGGGGTTTAGCAGGTGTATACAAACAGAAGGGCTATAGAGAGGCTTTAGAAAGTGTCGGTTTTATAGGAGATGCTTTTTTAGGGCAAATTGCAGAAAAATACAGTGGTGATATTGGCTTATCTAGACAAGCTAACTATGTTACAAATAAATTCTTTATGTTAAATGGCCTACGTTGGTGGACAGATGCTATTCGTAGTGCGCATACTTTAGGCATGTCTCGAGATTTGGCTAAAATTTCTAATCTTTCTTATAGTGAACTGAATATAAATACAAAAGATTTTTTAAGAAGATTCAATATTACTGAAGCAGATTGGGATATTTTAAGAAGATATGGAATTAAAGAGGCCATTAACGGGGATAGATTCATGCTTAATGAGGCAATAGATGAGATTCCTGACAATGTAATTGCTGATTTATACGGAATAAAGATTGAAAAGACACGAAAAGTAGATGATATGATGTCATTAGAGCGTGCAGGACGATTATTCGAGCGTGCAGTTAACCAAAAACGAACAGCTCTTTCAGAAAAGTTACGAACAGCGCTTCTTGCAGCTGGTATGGAATCTGTTTTATTACCTACAGTAACAGAGGTAGGCTTCGCGAAGCAAGGTACAGCACCTGGGACGCATTTAGGGGAGATGCTTAGACACGTTATTCAATTTAAGCAATTTCCGTTAGCTCTTTATAATATTATACTCAAAGGCATAGCAAGAGAGTATCGAGAAGCAGGCCCTATGGAGGCTATTAAAACTGGCGCTGTCTTTATAACTGGTATGATTGCAATGTCTTATTTAAGTATGACAGCAAAAGACTTATTTAATAATAAAACACCGAGAGATATTACTGACCCAGCTGTGTTAGCCGAGGTTGTGGTTCGCTCTGGTGCCTTAAGTTTATATGGCGACCTATTATTAAATGATAATTCTAGAAGTCCATATGAGATTATGGGAACAATGCTTGGCCCAACTGCCTCAAGCGCGGGTGAACTATTTCAAATAAATACAAAAGCAATGTATAAGGGTGACAATGTAGCAGATGACTTAACTAAATTCGCCATACAACGAGCCCCTGCGTTAGG
>CALUUV010000185.1 GCA_944324055.1 Candidatus Gastranaerophilales bacterium
TAATGTATCAATGTGTCCATCATTGTATAAATTACCTGTAATGGTTCCTGAGTTTGTAAAGTTTGTGATAGTAGAATCAGTGTCGTTTGTAATATCTCCATTAAACTTTCCACTATTATTAAAAGTATCAAGAGTAGATTTACTCACATTTAAAAGATTACCTTCAATGATTCCTAAGTTATTTACACTACCCTTAGTAGAATTAAAAGAGAGAGTTCCATTACTGCTACCACTATTTTGAATGGTTAAGGTTTTATTTTTTGCTACTTCTAGGGCTTGAGTGATTCTATCACTTCCATTGCCATTGTAAGTTAGATTTCCATTGACTGCTAAAGAACCAATGTTTGAATTATTAGCAAGACTACTATTCTTTGCATTATTGATGATAGTTGTAATGCTTCCAGAGTTTGTAACGCTATTAGAGCTTCCATCTAGGGTTAAAGCACCTGCAAGAGTTCCTAAGTTATTTACACTACCATTAGTTGCATTGAGGGTGATTCCACTAGTTGTAAGAGTTGTATTACTTGCAATATTAATATAATCTGTAATACTTCCATTTCCACTATAATTAAGGTTTTTTTGAATATCAAGGCTTCCAATGTTTCCAGCATTTTGCATTTGTGAAACATTACCATCAACTACAAGATTATCAATAATTCCTGTATTGCTATTGCTAAGTAGTCCTGTGATATTTCCACTCTCTAAGCCTGTGATACTTCCTGTGTTAGTAAAGCTTGCTAAAACTCCAATATTACTAATTGTTCCCTTTAAGGTTCCATCATTGTTAAAGGTATTGTCCTTGCCATTTAAAATTAAATTATTATTATTCAGTGTTATTGTAGAATCTTTAGCATTAATAAAATTCCCTGTAATGCTTCCACTTCCACCATAAGTAATATTCGCTTTATTCGTGAAGTTTCCAATTGCTGCATTATTTGTGATTCCATTATTTCCTAAAATAACGCCTTTGTCAATGGTTAAATTTGCAATGTTTCCTGCGGTGTGTATGATTCCATGATCAACATTTCCTGTAACATTTAGTGTAGTAATCTCTCCAGAGTTAGCAATACTTCCTGTAATACTTCCTGTGTTGATGGTTGTGATATTTCCTGCATTGCTAATTCCACCCATCACGCCTGTGTTTTGCACTGCATTCATTTCTTTGTCTGCTGTATTTGTGAAAGTTCCAGTGATTATTCCCTCATTAATCAAATCAGAAGTTAAATTTTGACAAATATCATCTTTACAATTTTGCTGATTGCCTATTAATTGAACATTCCCTGTAATAGTTCCTGTATTTTGTAAAGAAGTTGCAACATTTTCAAAATCACCTGTAATCTCTTTAGAGTTTAATACTCCATAGATGATTCCATTTCCGCTAAAATCCTTAATAACACCATTGTTTTCAAAGAAAGAAATAGTAGTATTATTGACAAAATTATCAATGATTCCATTTTCATTATTAGTAAATTTTACAATATGTCCATTATTGATAATCCCTGTAATGCTTCCGCTATTATCAAAGTCTAAAATACTAGAACCTTTTATATTATCAATAGTTCCTTTAATAGTTCCTGCATTATTAATGGTTCCATTCGTTGCATGGAAGTTTAGGGTTCCATTGCCTCCGATAGTTAATGTATCTCCACTTTCTACATCAATTTTATTGCTAATACTTCCAGTTCCATTATAAGTTGTGTTTGCGTTGATATCTAAAGTGCCTATGTTTTGGTTATTAGTGATACTTGTGTTTGCTTGATTATTAATAAGTGTTGTGATATTTCCTGCATTTGTGATTCCATTAGCAATGTTTGAACCACTTTGAATGGTTAAAGTATTAATCTCTCCAGAGTTGGCAATGCTTCCTACATTAGAAGTTACATTTAAAGTTTCTATTGTAGCACTAGCTTTGTTCGTGAGGTTTCCACTAATACTTCCTGTGTTAAAGGTTTTGATAGTAGAGTTGGTAAGATTCTCGATACTTCCTAGAATTGTCCCATTATTATCAATAGTTCCTATTGTTGCACTAGCACCAAAATTAATATTAATTGTTCCATTGCTCGGAGCATTTCCAATATTTAGTGTATTATTATTTAAGATAGTCATAGAATTAGTAATACTTCCATTACCTGTATAATCCATATTTCTATCAACAATAAAATCTTTAACCACACCAGCATTAGAGAGATTTCCTACAACACTAGAATGCAAAGTATTAATAATACCACCTGCTTGATTATCTAAAGAAGTCCCAATAGTGCCTTGAGTTAAGCTAACAATAGAGCCTGCATTAATTAGATTCCCTGTGATTGTTCCAGCATTACCATTGAAGAGGCTTTGAAGTGTTGCATTGCTATTATTTGTGAAATTCCCTTCCAGTGTTCCACCTATCCAATCAGTGGTTAGGGTATTGATGAGATTCCCTATAATAGTTCCCTCATTAGTAATGGTTTTTACTGAATTAGCAGTGTTGGCATTCTCTGCAAGAGTTAGAGTATTACCAGCACCATTGTTAATAATAAATTGAGTTTGAGCCCCATCAATATCCAAAGCATTTGTGATACTTCCAGCTCCGGCATAGGTTGTGTTTACATCAACCGCCAAAGTCCCAATACCTCGAGTATTAGTGATTTGCATACCAGCTTTATGGTTATTCAAGCTTGTAATCACACCACTATTGCTAACCCCAACACTTCCCAAATCTGCACTATTTTCAAGCGTGAGAGTTTGAATATTTCCACTATTTAAAATCCCTTGAGTAATCTCACTTTGCACACTCAAAGTTGTAATCTCTGATTCATTATTCAAAGTCCCCACTACATTATCGATAGTCAAGTCCCCAATATTACCTTTATTGAGTAGAGTTCCTGTAATTTGTCCTGCCTCTAAGCTACCGATATTTGCACCAGTATCATTGATAAAGCTTCCTTCAATATTGCTGACATTATCCCAATCATCAATGCTTCCAGTGTTTTTCAAACTTCCCTTAAAGGTAGAGCCACTCTCCAAATTCAACTTTGAGCCAACAGCACCATTCATTGTGATTGTGCCACTTCCGTTATTCATAGAGAGTGTAGCACCACCTGCGACGCTTAATTCCTTTGTGATAGCACCATCTCCATTGTATTCAATCGTCCCTTGTGAGACGATAAGCCTACTGATTGAACCACCTGCATTGTTTGTTACTGCATTTTCTACACCTGCAACATTATGATTGATTTCGGTAATAACTCCATCGTTTGTGATTCCACTATTAATTGTATTTGATGAAGCAAGGGTAATATTTGAGATTGTTCCCCCTGAATTGTTTGTGATTCCATTTGTGATTGTTCCATTTTCACTTAAATTAAGGTTTGCAATAGTTGCACTATTAGCAATTGTTC
>CALUUV010000186.1 GCA_944324055.1 Candidatus Gastranaerophilales bacterium
TGCTTGGAATAGCAAAAGCCTTGGGATGGAAATTTGAAATAATAAAGGAATGAATAAAAGAAAAATATATAAGATGGTTGATTTGTTTGCAGGCTGTGGTGGCTTGAGTCTCGGAATGGAGCAGGCAGGATTTACACCATGGTTTGTAAATGAAATAGTTGATACTTTTTGTAATACATATAAAAAGAATCATTCTTTAAGTGACGAACACTATTACGTTGGTGATATAAACGAATTGAATGAGCATATTGATGAATATAAGGATTTGTTATCAGATATTACAATAGTTTGTGGTGGCCCTCCTTGCCAAGGATTTTCTATGGCAAACCGCCAAAGAATAATTGATGATTCCAGAAATCAATTATATAAAGCATATCTTACATTTTTGAAGAATATTAGGCCTAAATTCTTTGTTATGGAGAATGTAAAAGGCATGTCGCATAAAATAGATGAGATAAAACAAAATTTTAGAGATTATCTTGGTGAGGAATATACATTTGATTATAAACTTCTGAATGCTCAAGATTTTGGTGTTCCCCAAAACAGAGAACGTTTTATTATGATTGGTAATCGTATGGGGATTGCTCCATCTGACATCTTTGATGCAATTTTCTCGTATAAGAGGCAACCTTTTGTTTTAAAAGATGCATTGGAGGGCTTACCTCATCTTGAAGCAAAGAAAACAAAGGGTGCTAAAGATATAGAAAATGCAGAATCTGGATTTACTGAATGTGATTTTGCATATCCAGATACGGATTTCTATCACTTTATAAATGGTGACAAGCAAATTAAGAAATTGTATAATCACAAAAATCGGTATAATAATCCCAGAGATATTGAGATATACAGTCGTTTACCACAAGGCCAGAATTCACTACATCCTTCTATTGCAGATATTATGCCTTATAAAAGCCGCAATAATATTTTTAAAGATAAATACTTTAAGTTGGATGAAACACAGGTATGCAAGACTATTACTTCACATATGAAGTTTGATTGCAATATGTATATACATCCATGGGAATCGCGTGGTTTGAGTCCTCGTGAAGCTGCTCGTATACAAACATTTCCTGATGACTATATAATTACGGGGGCTCAGAATATGTGGTACGCTCAAATAGGAAATGCTGTACCCGTTAAACTTGCCAAAGCTATTGGTGATGGTATAATGAAATTTATTGAATAATATATGACACACTTGGAATTATTTGCTGGAATTGGTGGTTTTCGTCATGCGCTTGATCTTCTTACGCAGGATGGCATCATGCCGTTTGAATGCGCCGGTTATTCAGAAATAGATGCAAAAGCAAAACTTACATATCAAACAAATTACAATGTTGAAGGAGAAATTGACATGGGAGATATCGTCGCATTTACCTCAAATAAAGAAAATATCTGGAGATTACCGGATTTCGATCTTTTGACAGGGGGCTTCCCCTGCCAGACATTCAGTGTTATGGGAAAGCAAGCTGGCTTTAATGAAGACAGAGGTCAAATGTTCTTCCGTATCATGGATATCCTTCAGATTAAACACCCTAGATACGTTCTGCTTGAAAATGTCAAAAACCTATATCGTCACGATAAAGGAAATACGTATGCAAGAATTCATGATGAACTGGAAAATTTGGGATATCATGTATTTACAAACATATTTAATACATTAGATTTTCATCTTCCTCAAAAAAGGAGTCGAGTATTAATATTTGCTACAACAGACCCTGTTCCAGCTGATTTTGATGAAATCTTCACTCCTAAAGAAGTGAAGGATTTTTTTGATAGTAATTATCTGAAATTAAGCGTATCTCATTACAACTCAACACTAGATATCTTATTAAAGAATGTCGAACAAAAATATTATCTCTCAGCAAAGATAAAACCTACAATCCTTGCTGATAGTTCTGCTAATTTTCGGTCTAAATCAGATATTAACCAATCTATTGCAAGAACCTTAACTGCATCTATGCACAAAATGCATAGGGCTTGTCAAGATAATTATTACAGTCAAGATTTTATTGACTCAAATGGAGAAATTAATCCTGTTTTGACTCATACAAAAGAAGAATTAGCAACTTTACCAATTCGCAAACTTACTCCTGAAGAAGCTTTTATGCTGCAGGGATTTCCAGCAGACTATGCCACTAATGCAAGAAAAGCAGGAGTGTCTGATGGGGCTCTTTATAAACAGGCCGGTAATGCAGTAAGTGTTAATACAATATATGCTACTATATATTATCTAATAATGAACAACATAATGCACGAATGAATGTATGGAAGAAATAATTAAACATATCAATGATACGAATGCCAGTTATAGACGAGTTACAGCTGGTGATGATAAAAATACAGACTTGTTTCTTGACAATGAACACTACGAATTGTTTTCAAATTGTGGAGATGAAGTCACTGTTAGGTTTAACAAAGAGAATCTAACAAAAGCCATCTTGTTTATTTGTTCAATTTTACCCAGAAAATTTGATCAGTCAGCAAATCATAGCACTATAAATCTGTCTAAAGATTTTGTTTTAGACCAGCTTGCTTTATTGGATGCTTTATTTACAGAGGATGGGAAAAAGGTAAACTATATAACCCAAGTATGGAAGCTCCGTAAAGATGTACCAAAAAAGAATGGCGAAATAGATAAGCGTTTTTATTTTAATGGACTTCTTAAAGATATATCATATATTGACCATACTGGAGAGGCCAGAAAAGACACTTTCACTATTAGAAACTATTTAGCTGGTGGATATTCAGAGTTACATATTAAGAAGGCTTTAGATGGTATTTTTGATGTTACTGTAGAAAATGTAACAAATCCTTATGATGACGGAAGAGAAAACGGTTATGAAGAATTACAAACAACTTCTTTAACGAGTTCAGACCATCTTCAGCAGATTTTCTATGGCGCTCCAGGTACAGGTAAGTCATTCCATATAAACAAAATTACCCAAAGTCAAGATGTAATCCGTACTACCTTCCATCCAGATACAGACTATTCAACTTTTGTAGGAGCCTATAAACCTACAACTGTTGAAGAAAATGTCATGACAGTTATCGGCACGAAAGCTGTT
>CALUUV010000187.1 GCA_944324055.1 Candidatus Gastranaerophilales bacterium
AGAATAAGAAAGCTCTGACGGTGTTTCATGTAAATGGGTATGCAATAAGTAGCCAACAATAATATGAGACCAATAATGCCAAATTCAAGAGTTGTTTGGATATATTGGTTATGAGTGTCTATGAATGGGACATTTCGATTTTTCCAAAATTCATTGAACCCGGCTGATGTATATTTCATGTTGACAGAATCAAATTGTTCTTGAGCTCTACTTATTCCATACCCTAATATAGGCTTTTTTTCTATTAATTCAATCGCAGATTTCCACAGTGCTAATCTTGCTTCATTCTCAATAGCTTTCTCTGAAATGCGAGGATGAATATGCAAAGCAATATATAGGCATATAGGGAAGAGCAAAAATCCAAATAAAATCAACGAATGTTTCAGTTTCCAAATGGCATATAATATAAAACATAAGAGAAGAAATACGCCTGCAAGAAATCCACTTCTTCCCTCTGATAAAAACAATGTTAAAGAGATAAGTACTCCACTTGCAATATAGAGGATAATTTCTTGCCATTTCATTTGTTTCCAACCGTTAAACAATAAATACCAAATGGCAATGAGAGAATAATTCAGATATAAGTTGAAACCCATATGGGCATTGATTGTCTGGATACGCATTTGAGTAAGCATCTCAGATCGGTTGTCTGAGTATATTAGATTAATTATTCCAATCTGACTGATGAGATATAAGATGGCGCAAGTTGATACTAGAATTAAGGTTTTAAAGATCATTTGCAATGAATACTTCTCATTTAATCCAAATATTCCCACAATACCGAATCCCAACAAAGGATACCGCAATTCTATGTGATGTTTGAGATATTTTGTTGTGTCAAATGGAGCAAATATGATACCAATAGCAAAGAATAACAAGAAAAGCATAAAATAGTATGATGTTGCATTCCACTTAACATTCCTCCATCTTCTTTCGTAAATAAATTCTATGCACCAAGTAGAAAAGAATAAGTAATATCCTCCAAATTCAAACCAGTAATCTAGTGGTAGAAAATGGAAAAGACATTTTATTATTATCCAAATAAAGCCAAATACATTTAGATATTTCACTAAAGATATAATATTTATTTGGTGGTTAAGAAAGATTCGATTGAAAAACATAATGTGTCCTATTAAGCATTTTGTTGGCAAATATAATATGTTTTGTACTTATATTAATCGTTTTATTTCAAAAATGAATAGTATGAGACCAAGTTTTTTATATTGACGAAAGCAGAGTTTAATGATTGAATGGGCCAAAAATACGATGATGGTAGTCATACCATCCTAAATACATGTTTTTTATTTTTGTCCATTTATTATCACTGTCATATAATAAACAGCGTTTAATACGTTTTCGAAGTTGTTTTGAATAATAATATTTATACTCTGGGTATAGTCTTATTACTTCTAGTATATTGCGTACAATATAATAATGCCGTAGAGCGTTGTGTTGGATGAAACTTTTTTTGAAAAATCTGAAAGCTCGTTTACGCCCAAACCCTATGTGATGAACCAAAGAAATACTGCGAACGCAAACTATGTTATAACCCAAGCGGTGTAAACGGCAACAATATTCATCATCGACTAAATCAATAAAAAACTCATCTTTAAATCCTCCTACCTCTTGGTATATACGTAGATTGACTAGATTACCAGAAGTCATTACGGTGAGGCGTTTTTCATAAATATGTTCTACATCCACTGTGAAAGGATCTGTGTCAAGATGCTGCAAAGGAGAAAATAATGCAACTTCAGGTATCGGACATTGATTGCATATATGTATGTATTGAGCAATATTATGTTCATCAAAATAGCTGTCTTGATCCATAGTGAGTACCCATTTTGCACCCAGGCAACTTGCTATTTGCATTCCTCTGTTCAGTGCAGATGCAATTCCAATATTATTGTAGTTTGGATGGTATATGCATTTTCTCTCAGGTAAAGCACTTAGTAATAGTTTGTTGTCTGATGGCGAATTGTCTATAATAATTATTTTCTTGACATCGTCAATGTATGATGTTAGGTTTTGTATGTTTTGTTGAGTTGGATAATACCATACAACAATAGCAATAAGATATTCAGAGGTAATCATTTTTCAAGAATATGTGTGTAGGTAGTTAATAACTTATGTGCAACTTCTGAATCTGAAAATAGTTCTGACCTTACTTTTCCAGTAGCACCTAAAGATTGAGCTAAAGATGGATGCAGGAGAATGCTATTCATTGCATGGGCAAAATTCTCGGCATCATATGGATTTGCATAAAAACCAGCATTCCCTCCAACTTCTTCAAAACAAGTTCCTGAGGATGCAACAAATGGAGTAGAACAGCACATGGCTTCTAATATAGGGATCCCGAATCCTTCAAAAAAAGAAGGCAGTACAAATAGATTTGCTAAGGTATAGAAAGATGGTAATTCAGACGTGGGAATGTTTTCCAAACAGAGAAGACTTATTTTTTTCTTTTCTGCTTCAGCCTTTATCTTGTTTTTGTAAGAAGAGTTTCCATTGCCAATTAGTATAAGAGGAAGATTTATTCTTCCAATGTGCATGGCTTCTAATATAATGGATATATTTTTCTTTTCTTCAATGGCACCCACATATAAAATAAATGAATTGGGTAAATGATACTTTCTTATAATATGTGTCTTTGTTTCTTCTGATACAGGGATTCTAAAAATATTATTACACCCTTGATATACGACGCTAATTTTCTCTTCTTCTATGCCAAAATAATGAATAATATCCTTTTTGGTCTGCTCACTTATGGCTATAATATGGTTTGCTACTTTACAGGCGTACTTGTTTTTTATGGTGAAGATTTTAACGTATAATGGGTCGTAGAGGTGAGGATAACGTAAAAACAGTGCGTCATGTATGGTTACAACACTTTTTTCGGCTATCTTATCGATGCCCCAAGGTAGTTCTTGGGATAATCCATGGTAAAGATGAATGTTTAGGCTTTTTAATGATTGGCATACACCAAAAGTTCTCCATAATGAAGGAATAGCTTTCCACAGTCCTTTTGGTGTTATGATGTTCATTCCTTTATGGCTAAAAAGATGCTCCTTATTTGGTGAGGGGTTAGTAAGATAATAGTTGTTTTCAGGGTAGAATGTGGCCATAATGCGTAGCAAATCACGGCTGTAGTTTCCCAAACCACGTTTGTTGTGAAAGGCTCTTTTGGCGTCGTAGGCAATGTTCATTATTTTTTCCTCCTTATTTTATTCCAGGCTATTTTAAAATACAGTCTTGGCAAGAACAAGATTCTTTCAAAAAGGGAATCTTGTTCTTTGATAACAGAAATATTATCAAGCAATCCTTTGTTTGTTTGCTGGTTTGATATCCCATTTGAGTCAAAAATAGCAATTGTTTCATTGATATGCATGAACTCGAACCCTAGTTTCCACATTTTCTTTACAAAAGCAAAGTCTGCAGACATTGGGTGGTTTAGATTAAAAGGGTATTTTAGTAACAATTCTTTTTTTGTGAATAATGCTTGATGACAAAAAAACATCCTATGTGCGTTGTGAGGTTTTTCTCCTTTTTTGAGGAATTGTTGTTTGTGTTTCTTTTTCATAATATCACCATAAACCAATTCGGCCGTGGTTGATTCCAAATACGGAGCAACCTTTTGTAGAGTGTCTATGGCATAAAACAAGTCTCCTGCGTTGAGGAATATAATCCATAATCCATTGGCTAAGGCGGTTCCCTCGTTCATTGCATCGTATATTCCAAGATCGGGTTGAGATACAATTATTTGAATATGGTTTTTATAATTGTTTATTATTGGTAGCGTGTTGTCATTTGAAGCTCCATCAATGATGATATATTCATATTTGTCATAAGTTTGAGTTATTACGCTTTTGATTGTTGCTTCTATTTGCTTTTCTGCATTCCTACATACGGTGATGACAGAAATTATAGGTTGTTGTTTCATTGTCTTGTTTCTAAAATTCTTTTGTAAATTATACTCGTTTCTTGAGCTGCTTTTTCCCAAGAGAAAAACTGGAGCCGCTTTAGCCCTTTTTCGACAAGTTCTTGAGCTAATCTATGATTATCTAATATCATCAATATTTTTTTCTCATGTCTTCAGCATTGTTTGGTGTAAAGTATAATGCGGCATCTTGAGCTACTTCGGGGAAACAGCTGCTGTTGGATAAGACAATAGGGCATTGAGCCTGGAATGCTTCTAATATGGGAATTCCAAATCCTTCGTAGCTCGAAGGAAAAACAAAACATGAGGCGTGTTTATAAATATGGAATAGTTGATTGTCTTTAGCAGAGATATTATGAATGTTATTATTTATGCCATGTTGTCTGAAAATATCCTGTTCTTTCTTTGTAAATTGGGCACCAACGCAAACAATATCAATGTTTCTGTTTTTGAGGATAGGAGTAACAGCTTCAATAAAAAGAAAAAAATTTTTGTATTTTCTTTCTCTCCCTCCTACATAAAGTATATATTGCAAGGGTAAATAGGGTATATCGTGAGATTCTTGTTCCAACAAGGAGGCGCCATGGTAGACTACAGAAATCTTATTCTCGGGAACATGCAGCATCTGTATAATGTCGTTTTTGGTTTGCTGGGATACTGCTATAATGTGTGTGGCTTTTTGCGCCAATAAGGCTTTTCTTTTGGGTATCCTTTTTCCTTCCTTCATTATTTCGTCTATCATATCGTGAATAGTTAGGACAAAAGGTCTGTTTTTGTTGTATTTTAGAAAGTATGGATCGTAATATGTAGGATGAAATATCTGAAATTCATTTTTTTTGATTTCTTTGATGCTTTTATGTTTGTTGTAGTATTTTGCATAGGGAAATTTCTCAGGTGCAATTTTGGCCAATAATTTAAATAGTATAACTTTTTG
>CALUUV010000188.1 GCA_944324055.1 Candidatus Gastranaerophilales bacterium
ACATCAAGGATGTACACATGGTCTTAAAAAAGAGTTTGATAATTATTTATGTGATAAATATGAGTAAAATACGTCTGAAATTGAGTGTCTTATTTGCGTCTATGCTGACTTTAATTTCTCCTAAATTAAATACGAAATTTTTATACTGGAGGCGATTTGGACGTAAATTGGATTTGAATCATCCTGTAACATCCAATGAAAAGGTCTTATGGTTGAAATTCAACACATATTACGAAAATCCTTTGATTGCGCAATGTGCAGATAAATATCTTGTGCGTAAATATGTTGAGGATTGTGGTTGCGGTGAAATATTAAATGAATTATATGGTGTTTATGATAATGTAGATGATATTGATTTTGACACATTGCCGAATAGTTTTGTGTTGAAATGTAACTATGGTGCAAAGATGAATATTATCTGCCCTGATAAGGCTAAATTAAATTATGACGAAGCAAAACATGAGATGCAGCGTTGGTTGAGAAGTAAACAACATCTTAGGATGTCAGAGATTCATTATGCAAAAATTCCTAAGCGTATAGTGTGTGAGAAATATTTAGATGAGGGAGAAAAACTTGTGCCAGAAGATTACAAAATTTATTGTTGTAATGGTAAACCTACGTATGTAATGGTTTGTTTAGGACGGTATGAGGGCTATCCGAAGTTCTATTACTTTGATGTAGAAGGTAATATCCAACGAAATATGACTAGGGATGGACTGATTGCTCCGGCTGATTTTAAATTTGTAATCCCAAAAGGATGGAAAGAGATGTTGCACTATGCAGAGGTGTTGTCAAGGCCATTTCCTTTTGTTCGTACCGATTTTTATTTGGTTGATGGCAATGTGATTTTTGGAGAGTTAACGTTTACACCAGCTGGAGGTCTAGACAATGGTAAACTTCCATATACAGATAGATTATTGGGTGATTTAATAAAGTTGCCAGGTAAATGAATCTTATATTGAAAAAACATATTATTATTGTAGCTGCTACATTATTTGTGCTGACAGGGCAAGTAGTACTTTTTTTGGACTACTTGCCAATTTTGAGTGGATTATTTTCCTTGTTACGCATAATATTGTTCTGTTTTCTTTTTGTTGAGGCGTATAGGCATAGGCTACGTTTTTCATCATTTGAAAAGCTGTGGCTTATGTATTTTGGGTACAGTTTATTTATAACATTGTTGTTAACTCCTTCTAATGTAATCCCTGTAATTTCTATATGTTTGAATAGCTTTCTTTTTGTCATGCTATTTCGTTTGTATGGAATAGGTGATATGCGTAACTTCCTTTTGATATTTTCCCGTATCCTTTCTTTCTATATATATATAAATCTATTTTTTATCTGGAAGTATCAAGGGGCTATGTGGACGGGATTGGAAACTGGTGATAGATTCCTATTAGCAGGCAATTACAATGGGTTTGGGCCTGTTTTTCTTTTAGCATTGACAATAGAGGTGTTATATATGTTATATGTTAAAAAATACGATTGGAATTTTTTGTTGCTTATTGTAGTGATATTTTATTCTTTGTATTTTGTTGGTTCTATGACTTCACTGGTGGGGTTGTCTCTATTATTGGTATTTATTGTAATTTCCAGATATCCTTTTCGTAGGATTGTATTGCTCTCTTTTGCAGTATTCTATGTAATATTCCAAATATTGGCAGTCTTCTTGCTGACTGATTTTTCTAATAATCGATATATACGTTATTTTGTAGAAGAAGTTCTTGGTAAAGATTTGTCATTTACTGAGCGTACTGATGTTTGGGGAGAAGTAGCAAAGTATATAGCTGCTAGACCGATCTTTGGATACGGGTTTAGAGATGTAGAATGGTATAATGAATGTTTTAGCGTTTTGACAGCTCATAATTTTATCTATAAAATTCTTTTAGATGGTGGTCTGGTTCTTTTACTTTTGCTGTGTGCTACTATATGGGTTTCTGTTCATTCATCAAATATCTTTAAGAAAGAAAGAATAGTTTGTTTTTTGCAGTTTGCTATATGTACGCTGTTCTTTATGATGATAATGGAGGCCTATTCTGTTTTTTATGTTTTTGTTTTGTGTATGTTTTTGTTTTACTCTAAATCTTTATTACAAGATGAAAGAATTTCTCTATAGTGTAATAATTCCTCATTATAATATACCTAATTTATTGGAGCGATGTTTGGAATCAATACCACAAAGAGATGATTTACAAATTATTATAGTAGATGATAATTCTAGTAAAGAGCTGGTGGATTTTATGCATTTTCCTGGCTCGGAGAGGAAAAATGTAGAGATAATATTTAACAAAAATGGAGGAAGTGCTGGAAGGGCAAGAAATTTGGGATTAGAGTTGGCAAAAGGGAGGTGGTTGCTTTTTGCTGATGCAGATGATTTCTTCACTACAGAGGCTTTTTCTTGTTTTGACGAATATGCTAACTCGGAGTACGACATTGTATATTTTGATACACAAAGTGTTGACACCGATACGTTGTCTATTTCTCAAAGAAATAGAATATATAATATTTTTATCTCAGAGTGTGATAATGTAGATAAGGAAAAGGTTAATCAAGTAAGATGTGGGCATTCT
>CALUUV010000189.1 GCA_944324055.1 Candidatus Gastranaerophilales bacterium
GCCTTTTCTAATAAGCCTTATGTGGTAGAATCCAAAACACCTAATGCAAAGGCTTGGGAAAGTGAGATTCTCTCTCTGCCTATGGGAGAACATTTGAGTGATGAGGAAGTAAAGTGGGTTATAGAGAGTATAAAAGATAGTGGGGGCAAATAAGTGCATTATTATATTTATCCTAAAGGTAGAATTGGTAAGACTTTGGGTAAGATGTTTGAATTTTTAGAAATGCATGATAGTTATAGTTTTGTTGATGATTACCAAGAGGGTATAACGCTAAATGAACAAGCTTGTGATATTAAAAATAAAATTAAAAATGGGGAAGCAAAAGTTGTGATTGCATTGAGTCAAGGCATCGTTATTACAACACAAAGAGTAAAGACATTAGAGGAAAATTTGCAGAGCCATGGAATCAATGAATATTTAGGGAGAGAATTTGTAGAAGGCATTGCTATTGCGGTTTGTAAGAAAGCAGAAGATGTTCTTGCAAAATTATTGTCTCTAAGCGGGGGGGGGGGGGCATTGATAGGCATTGTTTTGTATGGTTTGGGTAATGAAAAGCATTTAGGGAATATTGATTATGAGCTTATGAAAAGAGGGGCTAGAGTGGTTTATCTAGATAGTTCAGGGGATGATAATGTGAGCCGAAAATATGAGGAAGGAAGAGCTGTGGTAATTCCCATACCTATGGATTATTTCAAGCACATTTATTTTTTGAAATATATTTTCTCAACAGCAAGCACATATACAAGAAATAGAGAGCAGATTTTTTTTGTGCTTCATCATAGTTTTTCTGCAGTTTTAGAAGCTTATGTTGAAAATAAGATTGAATATTTAAAAAATGTTTATAAGACAAAAATAGATTATTTATTTGAAACAAGCAGAAAAATGACAAAGGTTACACAATTTATATCTCCAAATAAACCAACTTTGTTAAATGGTGGTTATGCTGCTTTTGATATTGAAAATGACAACGAGGAAAATATTGTTAAACGAGATGCCTTATTGATTGCTTTGCATGATAGAGAAGAGATAGATAGCATAAAGGAAATTTTTGAGCAGTTATTGCAAAAAAAAATAATATTATTTGTGAGATATCGCTATGAATGGGGTTTGGATTTTTTAAAGTATTTGGAGAGATTTAAAAAGAGATCTAATTTTTTTGTAATAGAGACTAATGTGGAATTAAACAAAGCAATAAAAAGAAGTTTTGCTATAATTACTTCTGCGTCTTCTATGGCATATACTTTTCCTTTAAAAACTTTATGTCCGGCAATTTTATATTTCAAAGGCAAAAATTGCTTTATGGATAAAATGGCTGGAGAGTCATTTTATGATGAAAGATTGCATTTGTATGCCACTAACATTCAAGATTTAATTTCTATCCTTGAAGAGATATTTTTAAAATTAAATAAAGATTATTTTGCTTTGTGGCAAGAAAAGATATTGGATTTTAGGAAAAATGAAGTGTATCATTGGAAAAATGCAAGCAGTTGTATTGCAGACCAAATTTTAAAAATTATTAATAAAGTTTAAAATGATGTCAATTATTAGAAGTAGAAATATTTTTTTAGAGAAAAAAATATCACAATACTATACAATAGCAAATATGATTGGCTGGAACTACGAAATAAATGAGAACAATTTTGTAGATGAAAGTTGTTTGTGTGGCATTGAAAAAGATTATGCACTTTCTAAATTGGCACTAAAAATAAGTGAAATATTGCAAAAGATAATTCCCGAGGTGAATGTCACAAATGAAAATCATGATTTAATTGTTATAGCAGAAGAAAATTGCATAAGAGCATTAACATTATTTTTGGCACATTTTCAGGATTATTTATCCTCACATATAATTGCCTTGTTAAAAGAATCTGTAAATATTCACTTGATGAGGTTTTATGATGTTTTTAAAGCAAAATATAAAAATGTTTTAGATATTGGATCAAAGGTGGTTGGTATTACCATCATAGGATATACAGATGACAATAAACATATTGGAAATGTTGATGTGCTTTTAAGGGAAAGAGGCATTGAAATTGTATATTTTTGTAATTCAATGAATTCTTATAAAAATTTAAAAAAACGCATATGTAATTTGTCTTGTTTGGTTTTTGTTGCCCATCCTATTTATTATGCTTATATTTCAAAAGTGAAAGTTTTACTTTCAACAAATACTCC
Source organism: Candidatus Gastranaerophilales bacterium (assembly GCA_944324055.1). GTDB lineage: Bacteria > Cyanobacteriota > Vampirovibrionia > Gastranaerophilales > Gastranaerophilaceae > UMGS1585. The sequence continues at coordinate 2,176 of CALUUV010000189.1, forward strand.
TCTTCCCTTGCAGAAAATGGAGAATCTCTCTACAAAAATTGTTCATTTGGGACATAATTTTAATGAGGCACTTCAATATACTTTATGGAGAACAGATGAGGAGTTTGTTTTTAAAAGCCTTAAGAGAGAGCGGTTGGAAAGATGTCATTATGTAGTAGCGCATACCAAAAATGATTATAAGGTGCTTCAAAAGACTTGTGAATATTTTAATATTGATGAGGATAGAATCTTAAAAGGTGGGAATCCGAGTTTGGATTGGACATTGCATAAATACAAAGAAAGTGTAAGGTTAAAAGGGAGAGAGAATAAGAGATATCTCCTATTGGCACCATCTTATTTGGAAAATTTTTTAGGAGATTGTCAAATTGTATCTATTTTGGAACAAATAATGGATATGGGTATATTTCTAGTAATAAGGCCGCATCCCCTATATATACAAAGAGATTGTATGAAATACCATGGAATCTTAGATGATTGGAGTAGAAAGTATAGTAATTTCAAAATTGATGATAGTCAAAAATATTTTAATGAATATCTTATTAATAGCTTCACATTGCTGACAGATGAATCTTCAATGGGAGTTTCTTATCCTTATTTTACTTTAAGACCCTCCCTGATTTATATTAAAGAGGCTAGAAGAAAAGGAATTGGAATTGATGGTATTAGATTATATAATGCTAGTTTGAATATTTTAATAGATGATTTTAATGAGTTGAGAAAAAATATTTTGAAATTATCAAGTAGGGGGGGGGGGGGATGAAAATAGCAATATAATTCAGAAATTCAGAGATCAACAGGTCTATAATTTAATGAATTCTAGTTGTTATTTATCTAATTTAATAGAAAAAATGTTGTAAAATTTATAGTTGTAAGGAATATTGATGGATAATGGATTTGTAATTTGGATAACAGGGTTAGCAGGGGCAGGGAAAACAACTATTAGTCAAGAGTTATTTTTAAAATTAAAAAAAGAATATAAAAATGTTGTATTACTAGATGGTGATGTTTTTAGAAACATTTTTCAAGAGGAAAGAGACTTTAGCTTGCAAGGGAGATTGCGAGTTGCTAAAAAAATATCTGCTTTATGCTCTTTTTTGTCTAAGAATGGCTTAATTGTGATTTGTGCAACAATATCTTTATTTGATGAAATTTATAAATTAAATAGACAAAATATTGTTAATTATTTGGAAGTTTTTGTTCAATGTGATTTTGAAGAATTGCTAAAGAGAGATAAAAAGAATCTTTACACATTGGCAAAACAAGGAAAAATTAAAAATGTCATTGGGGTGGATTTGAAATACGATAAACCAATTCCTCATTATACCATCAATAATTCTAATAAGCAGGATTTAAAAGCTAATGTTGATTCTCTTTATAAGAGAGTCAAAGAGTTTTTATCTCATAGTAAAAATGTTGATGATTTGAATTATTGGGAGCATTACTACAGTGTGCGATTAAAGAGTGAGAAAGAAACGCCATTTGCAGAATTTTGTATGAAAAATTTCTTTAAGGAAGGGCAAACTTTAATTGAGCTAGGTTGTGGAAATGGGCGAGATAGTATTTATTTTGCAAAAAATCATTTAAAGGTAACCGGAATCGACCAATGTAGTAATATCATCTCTTATTTGAAAGATAATTATGAAAATGAAACATTGTCATTTGCTGTAGATGATTTTGCTAATTTGGAAAAAAATATGAAATGTGATGTGGTTTATTCTCGATTTACATTGCATTCAATTAGCGTTAAAGAGCAAGAGAAGGTTTTTGAGTGGGCAGAAAATGCTTTGGAGGAAAAAGGATATTTTTGTATAGAAGCTAGGGGTCATAAGAATTCACTTTATAAGATGGGTATTCCTGTGGAGGGAGAAAAAGATGCATTTATTTTTGAAAATCATTTTAGGAGATTCTTGGATTTTAAAGAGGTTGTTAATGATTTGTTAGAGAGAAAATTTACCATTATCTATGCAGCCGAGGAAAGAGGATTTGCACCTTTTAGCCATGGGGGGGGGGGGGATGAAAATGATTGCTTTATAAGAATAATTGCACAGAAGCAATTTTTGGATTATGAGGTAGAGGTAATAAGTAATGTTTGACTGCGGTAGGTTTGGGATTGTAGCAAGATAAGCTAGTGTTAATGGGAAATTAAGATTTTCTAATATATAACCTTTCATCCGC
>CALUUV010000190.1 GCA_944324055.1 Candidatus Gastranaerophilales bacterium
ATATTTCAGGTTAAAGAATTTTTATAATTGTAATATTTTATTTTTTAATTTTATTTTAAATAATTTAGTTTTCTAAAATTACTATAAAAATTGCTTGAAAATTACCTCTATAGTTGCATTTCTAGCTTCTCTAACTAAATCTAAATAATAAATTAAGATAGATTTCTAAAAACCATCCACATATCAAAAGTTTATGCTATAATTACACAGTATTTATACACAATAAGGATAAAAAGATGTTTCAACAAGTAAAGTTAATACAAACCAAAGTTGCTAATGCAAGAGGTGATTTATTTAGTGATGCAGATATCCTTAACATTCTAGCAAAGCCCAATACAATTGCATTTGTAGATATTGATGGAACATTAATCCAAAGTGATCTAGCCAATAATCTAGCTTACAAACAAGCAATCACTCTAGCATGGGGGGGGGGGGGGGCATAATTTAGATATACCTTCTGATATTAGAATTACTTTAGCTTCTCTTAAAATACTCTTCCCAAATCTTACACAAGAACAAATCGACACCATCAAAAAAATTAAAGATGAAATCTACCCAGATTATCTCAAATATACCAATATTAACACAAAAATATTTGAAATTTTAGATACTTTACATTCAGTTTATAACAATGAATTTTTAGTAAATGATTATCACCCAAAAATTAGAAATCTTTCCACAAAAACCCTAGAAGATTTTTATAAAAAAATTATTATTGTTACCAATGCTTCCCAACAAAGAGCAAAGACATTGTTAGAATATTACACAAAAGAGGATAGGCTAGGGGTTTGCGGAAGATATAAACCAAACAAACACACTTTTTATTCTAACTGTTCTAATGGGAACAACAAGTATCTAAATGCCATGAAGCATTTTGGAATCGATATTGATTCAGTCTCTCTCATTTTTGAAGATGATAGCAATGAGATTCAAGAAGCCATAGACTGTGGGTTTCCAAAAGAGAAAATTATTCAAATAAAAAATGGAGGTGTAAAATGACAATTAAAAAATTTACGATAGAAAAAAATGATTTTTTAGATAGAGCGATTGAAGGGTTTTATGCTTTGGATTATACCAAATACAAAGAAGAGAGAAATCCGGACTTTTTGGTAACACTGAAAAATTCAAGTTTTAACGATCATACAAAGCCAGAAATGATGGCAAATGATACTAGATTAATTAAAGCAAAAGATGAGGTAAAAAAATATGTCCATACATTTCTATCATGTATTAAACTAAATAATAATTCCATAGTAGTATGTGTTGTCCCTAGAAGCAAAGCAGATTTTTCACCAGAACAACTTTATTTTAAAAAAGCCGTGAAAGAAACTGTACAAGAGATAGGCGGATTCTTAGATGGGACAGATTGCATCAAGAGAATAAAAAATACTTTTACAACCCATAAAGCAAGAGCAAATTGCCCAAATAATGATGGAGATAAACCTTACCCGGGGATAACAAAAGAAACTTGCCAGATAAATAGAGAGATGATTGCAGACAAGTTTGTAGTATTAATTGATGATATTTACACCAAAGAAGTTAATGTAGATGAGGACTGCATTCAGGCTTTGTTGGATTGTGGAGCTAGGGAAGTGCTTGGGTTTTTTGCAGTAGCAAAAACAAAAAAGAAAGATAGAATGACAGAAAATGAGCTTCCAGTTATTGATATTAGTGATGATGAGATTCCATTTTAGATTTGGATATAATTTTATTTGGAGGAAAAAATGGGCAAGTATTCTAATGATGTTTTAAATGTTTTAGTTGCTAAAGAATATGAGCTTAAAGATAAGTGGATAAGAGAAAACTACTACAAAGACTTAGGAGAGAAAGAGTGGATAGAGAAACTAAAAGAAGAAATAAAAAATATACTTCCCAATAAAAAATCACTAAAATTAAAGGAAAAATTAAAAAATTTTAATTCTGATAATTTCAATAAAGAAAAAGAAAAGATACAGCAAGAACTAGAGGAGGCTGAAGGGATAAATTTTATTGTATTTTGTGATGAGGATTTCCCAAAGAAAAATTTGCAAAATCAAAATTTGCAAGAAGATTACCCCATTTTTCTAGCCTACAAGGGAGATATAAAGCTTTTAAAACAAGAGAGGATTGGCATTGCTGTTATAGGACTTACTAATCCAACTCAAGAGATAGAAGAAATGGAAAAAGAGATAATTAAGTGCCTAGAAGATGAAAATATTAATCTTGTTAGTGGTTTGGCATTTGGTTGCGACCAAATCGCTCATGAAGAATCTCTTAAAATAAATCTTCCAAATATCGCTATTTTGCCTAGCACAATCCAAAATATCCTCCCCAAAAAAAATCAAGATTTAGCCAATCAAATTGCTCAAGAAGGGTTGCTGCTTAGCGAATATTATCGAGAACCAAAAGACCATTATGAGCAGATTGCTCGCTATATAAAAAGGGATAGACTGCAAGCATTATTTAGTGATATGATAATTTTGATTGCAAGCTATAGTAGCAAAGACACACAAAAAGATAAAAAACTAGATAGCGGCGCCAAACATGCAATGCAAAAAGCAAAAGATTATGGAACCAAAAGAGCCGTAATGTATGATGAAAAATTTGCAGAGAATGAGATGTTTAATCTAAATAGAGACTTAATTAAAGAAGCACTAGAAGGGATTAAGGAAACCAAACAAATCAACGAAATAAATAATATCAATCTCAAACACAAAGACTTTAAGATTCTAAACTCTCTTTGGAGCAAGAAAATCCTTACTAAATTTATCAAAGTTCACAATCAAAAAATCATAGATTATCCAAAGGGCAAACAAGGAGATTTATTTGACCACAATGCTTTAGACTAGCCCCCTAAAGCATTATAGAATCCTCTATAAAATTCTATAAATTTTCCTTGCAGTATCGCCTCTCTAGCCTCTCTTACCAAATCAAGATAATACGCAAGATTA
>CALUUV010000191.1 GCA_944324055.1 Candidatus Gastranaerophilales bacterium
GAATTGGGAGTCACTAAGAGGTTCTGGTGTAACAGCATTAGATGTAGCAAATTCTTTGGCGATATATTTTGCAGAAAGAGCTAATAGTGAATTTAAAAACAAATACATTACATTTTCTAGTGAACCACAATTAGTTGACTTAGGAGACAATACCTCTTTATATGAAAAGAAACAAATTGCTTTAAGACATAATGAATGTTCTAATACAAATATAGAGGCGACATTTGATTTGATTTTGGATACTGCAATTAAAGCAGAAATGAAACAAGAAGATTTACCAAAAACTTTACTAATCCTTTCAGATATGGAATTTGATTCTGCGACAGACTCTGATTTTAGATACGGTGGAGAATCGCTATTTAAAACAATTGAAAGAGAATATAAAAATGCAGGATATGAATTACCAAAATTGGTTTTTTGGAATATTTGTGGAAGAACAAAAACAATTCCTATTTTAGAAAATGATTTAGGAGTCGCACTTGTTTCTGGTTTCTCTACTAATATTTTTGATATGGTTTTATCAAATAAACTAGACCCATTAGAAACTTTATTAGACAAACTAAATACAAAAAGATTTTTGAAAATAAAAGAAATTATAGAACAAGAATAAAATAAAAGGTACATACAGCAAAATCGAAGCTATGTTAAAGCCGATGTCGTTGGTTCGAATCCAACATTACCAGCCAAAAGTTTTGGTAATTAGCTCAGCTGGAAAGAGCACGAAAAACTGTACCTTGTAAAAATTAAATTAGAGGTGAAAAAATGAGGAAACAAGAATACCCAGAAAAAGCTCCATATAAACACTTTGTTTTGGTTAAAAATGGAGAGAAAGATAAAGAAATCGAAGAACAATTATTAGATTGGCACAAAGAAAATCCTTCTTTTTCTATTGGGCAACATCAATATGCGTATGTTGGTACTAAAGAAGGGAATGGAATAGAAACTTTATCTTTAACATATTTCGATTTAGATGAAGCAGAAAAAGATGTAGACCCAGAATTTAGAACACCTAGAAATGAATTCTATTTTAAAAAGATAGAAGATGATTTAATTTCTGGCACAAGTAATGTAGAAACATGGTATAACGATAATGATATTGATATAATATCTAAAGTAACTTTTGTGGATACAGAGAAGCTAAAGATTATTACTGGAATAATGTATGTTAAAAGAGATGAAGCAAAAGCTGCTTATGACTTAAAATATGAAAGACAACAAAAACAAATTCAAAAAATGTCAGAAGAAATGGCTAAAAAGCAAATTGTAAAAGAAGCTAGTAAAAAGGTGGGAAAATAATATGAGTATTTATATTACTTCAGACACACACTTTTACCATACAAATGTAATTAAATATTGTAATAGACCATTTTCTGATAGTGAAGAAATGAATAATTTTATGATAAAGCAATGGAACTCAGTTGTATCTAATAATGACACTATAATACACTTGGGAGACTTTGGTTTTGGAAATAAAGAACAAATAACAAAAATTTGTTCCCAACTTAATGGGAATAAAATCCTAATTAAAGGAAATCATGACTTGAGAAAAGGAGATGGGTTCTGGTTAGACTGTGGCTTTCAAACAGTTTATAAAAGAAAACAAGTTCCTTTAAATGAAATATTTCCAGAATGGGAAGCAGACATAATATTGTCTCATTATCCTATAAGTGTTGAACAAAATCAGTTGAACATACATGGACATATACATAATAGTCCATTAGATACAACATTATTTAATAAAGAAAATCATATTTGTGTTTGTGTAGAAATGTTAGATAATTATAAACCTATAGATTTAGAGAAGTTGATATTAGATTGGAGAGATAAAAAATGAAAAAATGATTAGATTAGTTTGTTTTAGAAAATTAAATAAATTTAATTCTAAATATTACTAATCTAATCATTTTTTGTTTATTTTAGAAAAGGAGAAATGTAATATGAAAAGAGAGCCAAGTAAATACCAGAAAGACATTCTTGACTGGGTTAAAAATGGTTCTGGAAATTGTGTGGTTGATGCTCTTGCTGGTACTGGAAAAAGTACTACTTTAGAGATGATTGCTCAGAACCTTCCTGATAAATCAAGAATGTTATTTCTTGCTTTCAATAAGCACATTAAAGACGAACTACTACAGAAAGAAGGATTACAAGAAATATTAAATAGCAATAGACTTAAAATCATGACAGTAAATTCCCTTGGAAATTCAACTGTTTTAGAATATGGAAAAACTAAAGATGGAAAAAGTACAGTTGAACTTTGTCCTAATAAGTTGACAAAACTTATTTTAGACAATGTCATTTATGAATGTATGTTAAGGGAAAATAAACTCCCACAAAATTACGATTCAATTATAGTCGGTTTAATAAAAAGGCATGCCAAAACTTGTATAGATTTAGTAAGAAGTAAGTTGCTAGATTATAAAAAGGTAACTGAAATTGATAAACTAATTGAGATTGAACATTTATTTATGTTTCCTAAAAATGTCTTGGTTGACTTCAAAATTCCACATTTAGACTGGAGTTGGATTGT